>CAMUZI010000020.1 GCA_947165155.1 uncultured Clostridia bacterium
GAATTGAAAAGTTTACTCCGTTGGAAATAAATAGTATTGAAGGTATTACAGAATCTGATAGAATTGGAAGGGAAATATCCAAAAGCATTTTATTTTCTAGGGTTAAGTGGATGTTTTAGAGGGTAAAATATCATTTTTAGATATAGAAGAAATCTCTTTTGAGGAAATTGAAAAGTTTGCCCCATTGAAGATAAAGTATTGAAGATACTATAGAGTTCGATAGAATCGGGAAAAAATATTTTTTGTTTTAGGGTTGAATAAATGTGCTTTTCATAGAGGTATTAACATGTATATAATAGTCTTTTTATTTGCTTTCTTATTATTTAACGCTATAATTCTGGCTCACGAGTGGGGACATTATATTACAGCCGTCAAGTTTGGCGTAAGAGTTAATGAATTTTCATTGGGAATGGGCCCAAAAATTCTTAAAGTGAAGAAAAATGATACTGTTTATTCTCTCAGGCTTTTTCCTATTGGTGGTTTTTGTGCTATGGAGGGAGAAGAAAAAAATAGTGATGACAAAGATCACTCATTTAGAGAAAAAAAAGCCTGGCAAAAAATTATTATCGTTTCTGCTGGCGCTATAATGAATTTGATCGTAGGCTTTTTTCTATCCATCTTGGTTACTTCACTTCAAAAAGATATTTTTGGAACTAAAATAAGTTCGTTTCGAGAAGGTGCAGTTTCGAATTTAAATGATGGTCTTCGAGTTGGTGATGAAATTATGATGATTAATGGATATAAAGTCCATATAGATCAGGATATCACTGTGGCATTTGCATTATCGCATAGTAATATTTTTAACATTGATGTTGTTCGTAATGGTGAATTTATTAGTCTAAAAGATGTAAAATTTGAAACTCGTGAAGTGGAGGGGAAAACAGGAATATACGTGGACTTCAGTCTTTGTAAGGAGGACAGAAATTTTATAAATATCATGAACTACTCTGCAACGAATGTGGGTTCTACGGTTCGAATTACGTTTCATGGGCTTATAGGATTAATTATGGGTCGATTTACTCTAAGAGATATGGCTGGTCCTGTTGGTGTAGCTTCTTTTGTTGGACGGATAACTAATGAGCACCTCAAAGAAGATAATAAGAATATATTTCCTGCCATCTTCAGTATAATATCTTTCATGATGATGATATCTATTAGTTTGGGAGTGTTTAACTTGATTCCGTTTCCTGCCTTAGATGGTGGAAGAATTGCGTTGATGATTCCCGAGTTGATTTTTAACAAAAGGATTAATGAGAAATTTGAAGAAGTATTTAACACCGTAGGATTCTCACTTCTTATGATTTTGGCTTTTGTTGTAACATGTAGTGATATTCTAAAAATAGTTAAAGGAGTTTGGTCATGAAAATAGAAAGAAGAAAAACTAAAAAAGTCAGAGTTGGAAATATGTTTATAGGTGGCGATTCTCCAATTTCTGTCCAGTCTATGCTTAGTGTCCCAATCGCTGATTATTCTGCTAATATTCGTCAAGCTAAGATTCTGGAGGATGAAGGATGTGAAATAATTAGGCTGTCTATTTTTGATAGTAACTCGGTTTATCTTATTTCTAAGCTAAAACAACATGTGAAGATCCCCGTAGTAGCTGATATTCAGTTTAGTTATAAGCAGGCAATAGAGTCTGTTTATGCGGGTACCGACGCTGTTCGTTTAAATCCTGGAAATATTCCGTTTGAGGGATTGAAAGAGGTAGTTAGGATATGTAGAGATCGTGAAATTCCAATAAGAATTGGTATCAATGGTGGATCTGCTCATCCGTATATGATGTCAAATCTGGATAGTAAAGTTGATCGTCTTGTTGAGATGGCAAATAAGTCTGTGAAATTGTTTGAAAGTATGGATTTTGACAGGATTGTTGTGTCCATAAAGACTTCAGATGTTATTGAAACTGTTAGAGCATATGAAAAACTTTCTTCTATTTGCGAATATCCACTACATATCGGTATTTCTGAGGCTGGAACTGAAAGAAGTGGCTTAATTAGGTCGTGTATGGGAATTGGAAGTCTTTTGCTACAGGGAATAGGAGATACTTTGAGAATTTCATTAAGTGCTGATCCCGTGAAAGAAGTTAGATATGGAATTAAAATTTTGCAATCTCTTAAATTACGTAAGACTGGGGTGCAGGTTATAGCATGTCCTACATGTGGGAGAACTACAATTGATGTTGAGCGCTTTGCAAATTTGTTAGAACAAAAACTTGGGAACTTAAATCAAGATGTAAAAATTGCCGTTATGGGATGTCCAGTTAATGGGCCGGGAGAAGCTAAAGATTCAGATTTTTGTATTACTGGAGTAAATGGAAAATGCTTGATTTTTAAAGGAGAAAAAATGTTGAAAAAGGTTTCTGAGGAAGAACTCATAGATGAGATGATGAATTTAATTAATACTAACTAAGATGGGTTCTGGTACTACTCGATTGAAGACTTTTTTGCAAATTTTGGTACTATCGATATAGATGATGAAATTATGAACTTTTGATAATAAAATATTAAAAAGTTTCGTAGGTGAAATAATGAATTTAACTAACACTGATGAGTTTGGAGGTGTTACCCGATTGAAAGTTTATTTTGCAGATTCTTATATTGTCTATATAGATGGTAAAATTATGAACTTTTGATGACAAAATATAAAAATCTAAAAATTCCGTGGGTGAAATAATGAATTTAACTAACACTGATGAGTTTGGAGGTGTTACCCGATTGAAAGTTTATTTTGCAGATTCTTATATTGTCTATATAGATGGTAAAATTATGAACTTTTGATGACAAAATATAAAAATCTAAAAATTCCGTGGGTGAAATGGTGAATTTAACTAACACTGATGAGTTTGGAGGTGTTACCCGATTGAAGGCTTCTTTTGTTGACTTTTTTGATTTACATCTTGAAAGCTTTCAGGATGTTTTTATTGAAAGTATAGATTTTTTTAAAAAGAAGAATGAAATAGTAATAAATATAAGTTCAAATAGGGAAATAAGTGATGAAAAAATCGATATAGCTTCCAATATCATAAGGAATCAATTTAACTTAAATAATGTACAAATTGTTCTACCTTCAAAAAATGATGATGACATACCAAATGAAATCGAAATAAGGAAAGGTGAATTTATTCTTCCAAAAATTGTAAGAGGTAAAGTTGAGAGCGTCTTTGGAGGTGTTATTAATAAAAAACCTATCAAAATAAAAGAAGTTAAAAGAGCTTCTAACGTTGTCGTTTGGGGAGATATCTTTGATGTTTCTATTACAACATCAAAAAACGATTCTTTTTGTTCAGTCAGAATAACAGATTATACGAGCTCGATAAGCTTAAAAATGGGCAAAAGCGATTGCGATTCCAACACTTTCAATTTGTTTTCGAGTTTGGTGAAAGGTAAAACTATTCTTGTTTACGGACGCGCCTATTTTGATGAATTCGAAAAAGAAACGGTAATTCTTCCAAAATCTGTATGCTATGTAAAAAAAGTTAAAATAGTTGATAGATCTAACGAAAAACGAATTGAACTTCATATGCACACATCGATGTCCGCCATGGATGGAATGTCTTCAGTTGAGAAATTAATAGATAGGGCAATAGAATTTGGACATAAATCAGTTGCAATTACTGATCACGGGGTTGTTCAAGCGTTTCCAGACGCTATGAATTACATTAAGAAAATAAAATCGAGTGGTAAAAAATTCAAGATAATATACGGAATTGAAGATTATTTCGTAAACGATGGAGATGATGTGAATTCCGATATTAACGACATTGAGGCAGATTCTTCTTATGTTTGTTTTGATCTTGAAACTACGGGTTTTAGTGCTGTTACAGAGAAAATAATTGAGATTGGTGCTGTTAAAATCTCGAAAGATGGTAAAATTACTGATGAGTTTTGTACATTCGTTAACCCAGAAAAGAGTATTCCTAGGAAGATTTCTGAGCTAACTGGAATTACGAATGATATGGTAAAAAATGCTCCGGTGGAATTGGAGGCTATAAAACAATTTGTGGAGTATTGTAAAGATTCTCCAATACTAGTTGCTCACAATGCGGTTTTTGATGTCTCATTTTTAAAAGCGTCTTTAAAAAGATGCGAGATAGATTTTGATTTTAAATACGTAGACACTATACCGCTGTGTAAATCCAAAATTAAATTGATAAAGAACTACAAACTTTCTACTATTGCTAAGTATTTTAATCTTCCAGAATTTGAATTTCACAGAGCTTGTGATGACGCAAGAGCTCTTGCAATGATTTTTTTAAAACTTCTTGGAAATGAACATATAGAAAAAGGAGAAAAACTTGGAAGCATTTTTTCTAATTCAGATATAAAAAAGCAAGTTTCGTATCATCAAACGATACTTGTCAAAAATCAGAAAGGAATGAAAAATCTTTATAAATTAGTTTCAAAATCGCACCTCGATTATTTTTATAAAAAGCCAAGAATACCTAAGTCTGAACTCGTCAAACTTCGCGAAGGATTATTAATCGGAAGCGCATGCGAATCTGGAGAATTGTTCAAAAACGTTGTCTTGGGAGTTTCATTTGATGATCTGTGTAAAATTGCAAAATTTTATGATTATTTAGAAATTCAGCCTATAGGAAATAATAAATTTTTAGTTCAAGATGATCACATATCAGGCGGAGAAGAGCAACTTAAAGAATTTAATAAAACAATTGTCAAAATAGGGGAAAAATTAGGAATTCCTGTTGTTGCAACGGGAGACGTTCATTTTTTAAATCCTGAGGATTCTGAGTATAGAAAAATTTTGATGCTTGCTCAGGGATTCAAAGATGGTATGAATCAAGCGCCTCTTTATTTTAAAACTACTGCTGAAATGCTCGAAGAATTTAAATATCTAGGTGAAGAAAAGGCTTATGAAGTAGTAGTTAAAAATACTCAAAAAATTGCAGATATGATTGAAGATAATCTTTTGCCAATCCCAGAGGGCGTATATCCTCCATTCATCGATGGCGCTGAAAAAAAATTAATTGAGATATCTACTAAAAATACTAAGAAAATATATGGTAATCCACTTCCCGAAATTGTAGAAAAGCGATTGCAAAAAGAACTTGGTTCAATAACAAAGCATGGATATTCAGTTCTTTACATGGTAGCTCAAAAATTGGTTGCAGAGTCGAATAGGAATGGCTTTTTAGTTGGTTCACGTGGATCGGTTGGATCGTCGTTTGTTGCTACTATGTCTGGAATATCAGAGGTAAATCCACTTGTTCCGCATTATGTTTGTCCAAAATGTTGCAATAGTGAATTCATAACTGATGGATCGTATGGTTCAGGATTTGACTTACCTAAAAAAAAGTGTCCAAAATGTGGAACTGAATATAAACGAGATGGAAATGATATTCCATTTGAAACTTTTTTGGGATTTGATGGAGATAAGGCGCCGGATATCGATTTGAATTTTTCTGGAGAATATCAAATTTATGCACATAGATATACAGAAAAAATATTTGGAAAAAATAATGTTTTTAAAGCGGGGACTATTTCGACTATAGCGGAAAAATCTGGTATGGGGTTCGTTCGAAAAGCGGCAGAAGATTATGGTCTTACTTTTAATAAATCAGAGTTTAGACGTCTATCAATTGGATGTTCCGGAATTAAAAGAACAACTGGGCAGCATCCGGGAGGAATGGTAGTTGTACCTCAGGGAATGGAAATTTACGATTTTTGTCCCGTACAGCGTCCAGCAAATGACCAAAAATCAGATAGTATAACTACGCACTTCGATTTCCATTCAATACACGATACGATATGTAAACTTGATGAGC
Organism: uncultured Clostridia bacterium; assembly: GCA_947165155.1. Classification (GTDB taxonomy): domain Bacteria; phylum Bacillota; class Clostridia; order Oscillospirales; family Acutalibacteraceae; genus Improbicoccus. The sequence goes on from CAMUZI010000020.1 coordinate 5,783, forward strand.
TAGGGCACGATGTTCCTACGATATACAAATATCTTGAAGAATTCACTGGAATTCCGATTGAAAAGGCAGATATAAGTGATCCTCTCGTTTTATCTCTTTTTACCTCTACTAAAGCGTTGAATGTAAAGCCCAAAGATATAGATTCCAAAACAGGAACGTTTTCTCTTCCTGAGGTCGGAACTTTTTTTGTAAGACAGATGTTAGAAGAATCAAAGCCAAAAAGTTTCGCTGATTTAGTACAAATTTCTGGGCTTTCACATGGAACAGACGTTTGGAACGGAAATGCAAGAAATCTGATAAAGGCTGGAATTTGTAATATTTCGCAAGTCATAGGAACGAGAGATAGTATTATGACTTATCTTATTTCAAAAGGAGTAGATCGAAAAAAATCGTTTCAAATAATGGAAATTGTAAGAAAAGGAAAGGCCGCTGAAAAATTCAATGATGAAACTATTCAAATGCTAAAAGAGCATAATATTCCAGATTGGTACATTGAATCATGTAAGAGAATCAAATATATGTTTCCTAAGGCACATGCGGTAGCTTATATGATGTCAGCATTTAAACTTGGATGGTATAAAATATATAAGCCAATAGAGTACTATGCAGCATATTTTACAGTTCGAAATGAAGACATAGATAATAAATTGGTTTCTCAAGGAAGAGACGCAGTATTGGGGAAAATTCAAGAAATTAACTCAAAAGGAAGATTTGCATCTGCAAAAGATAGTTCAAAACTTGCTTCTCTTCAAATTTTAAACGAAGCGATGGCGCGAGGAGTTCAATTTTTAGGAGCAGATTTATATAAATCAGAGATAAGTAAGTTTAAAATAGAAGATGGTAAAATAAGACTTCCATTTATTACAGTATCTTCGTTAGGAGAAGCTGCTGCAGAGGGAATAATCGAGGCAAGAAAAAATGGAAATTTTATTTCGATACTAGATCTAAAAGAACGAACGAAAATCACAAAGGCCATAATAGAAGTTATGAGAGAATCTGGAATTTTAGATGGCATGCAAGAAAGTAATCAGGTTTCGCTATTCTGAGTTATCGATATAAGGATTTTGATTTAACAATTTCTGTAAGTAGGTATTGCTAAAAATAGACAGATGAAGCAAAGTGATTTGAGTACACCGATTGAGAAAAAATAGAAACAAGGTAACAGCAGGCTTTATTCTTTCATCTTTCGGGTAATGATCCCATGATTCTCGTCCACCCTCAGCAATGTCAAGTAAACTAACCACTACATTGGTTTAGTATGTTTTAAAAAGAACCTAAACCAGCCATCTCAAAATCAAACCCTGTATAATAGATTACCAACCACAAAACTGACAGCAGAACAAACTCCACCAGATAGAAACTGAAAAATCGTATGTCTTCTGGTTTTAATGCTTGCCCAAAATACCAATAAGAACAAAATCAAACACGGCACGAGAGCTAAAATTCCTAAATGATAAACCAAAAAAATAATAGGCGCAGAAATACTTGCTGCATGTCCACTCATTTTAAAGCTCAAAAATTTGTTAAATAACACCAAAACAAAAAACGATATCAGATACGTGCTCGAAACCTGCCTAAAAAACAAAGTACAGTTCGATCTTACAATTGAATAGAGGTAAAAAATCACATACCCTATGCCTGAAAATACAAAAGCCAACCTACGTTGCCCATCTCTTCCAGTTTTGCGTAAGATTGGAACAACGGCGTGAACAAAGTATGAGAGGATAGGCAAAACTCCCACGCAAAATATCGACATCAAAAAATCATGGATGTCTGCAAAAATATTCCTAGTTTTAGCAAACAAAACAGCAAACAAAGACGATGCAACGACAGGAGGAATCGAAACAACCCTAATCACCCTAGCTACCAACCTTCTTATCGATAACTTACAACTTATTGACAATTTACAACCACCATGTATAAAATAACCACCTAAATTCTGTCATATACGATTTTGTACTGCAAGTCGTTTTAATTATTAGCACTGCTAAAAGTAGATAAAAGTCGTGAAACTATCAACCGAAAAATGTGGGAATAAAGTCCGCTGATTACTTTAATTTCTATTGTTTTTTTATTGGTGTGCTAGCTAGAATTAGTTTGCTTTATTTATATATTTTTAGCAATGCCCATTATTTGTTGTTAGATACAACATCCATGCGTTTTTCACAAAAGTATTAAGTGTCAAAGACATCAGTTGCCTACGCTATATGTGAAATATACAAATGGGGCAAAAAATCCCAAATATCAGATGTGATCATGATTTAGTTATTTATTTTAAATCAATATCTTGATATTTTTTTTATCTTGTGTACAATACGCACAAATAGAGCAAATTAAGTCATAGTGAAGGTGGAAAGTTCACAATGAAAAATTCGTTGGTTAAATGTATATTGTTGTTTTCTTCGTTTTTATCGCACTTATCTTGCAATCAGATTCTTGCTGTTAAAACAAATAGAATTTTGTCTCATTTAAAACGTAAGTCTGCTCATTATGGAGCGAAGCCAGTCTCCTCTTTCGACTGTAAACTGAAGCTTAAAAGAAGAAAGCCTAAAGCATACCTTTTGAATTCCAAAATGAAACGCCGGCAAAATCGTAGGGCAGGCGAATTCATAAGTAGGTATTGGCCATACGGTTTACCTATTTTAGGAGTTCCTCCTCTTGCTTATCTAACTTACAAATTGATTGATCGCAGTGATACGCAAAGTAGTGTACCTGGCTGCTTACTTAGTCGTAATGAGTTTACTCCGAAACAAGAGGGCGCGTGGTGGTGCTGGTTAGCGTGTTTGTGTGGATTACTTAAGGCGCAAAATGTTAGAACTCCGGAAGGAAATGAAATTACTCAAGAGTGGATGTATGAGAAGATTTTTAAGAAGAAACCAGCGAAGTTTTATCATTCTAGAGAACAGGGAACCGATTCTGTTTATTTTGATAGTCTACGTTTGATTGATTTTATAAATTCATTGTCCGTAAGTCGTTATAAGTTTGGGGTGGTACGTTGTAGTGTTTTTCCAGAAAATCCTGAAATTACAGTTTCAAATGTAGAAAAAATTATTTTGGATTTTTATGAGAAGACAGGTAAAAGACCTTTTATGACGGATCTTGATAAACCGATATTGTCGTCTATCGGTCATGTTGTTAATATTTCTAAGATTTATTCAAAACAAGACGAAAAATGGTTAGTTTATGAAGATCCCCTAAGTGGTACGCAATCTGAGCGTAAGTTAAAAGATTGGTGCGAAAATTGTGTAAAGTTTCATGCAGAGTCTCGTGTAGGGAAAACCGGTTATGGAGCAAGTGTTAGTTTGACTATGTTTAGTATTGCAAAGCCGGAATGTGAACTTTATGATTATACAATTTTTAGTGCAGAAGACCAAAATAATAAGGAGAATGTGGAAATAGAAGAATGGGATTGTTATGTTACCAATTGGTAATTTGCCATTCTCCTGTTTTATTTGTAAAATAAGATAAACCATAGAATTTGGAAGGTATGGACTTTGACTCCATCATTCGTTGGTTCGAGTCCAGCTATCCCAGCCAGGTTGTTTTTTGATTTAGGATTCTTGTTGTTTTGAAATTGGTTTTGTTTGTATTTCAAGTCAAGTGGTATAGATTTGATTGAGAAACGTAGTTCAGTTTCGGGGATGCTGTGAGGTTTTAATGATTAAAAGGTTAATTAAATGCATATTGTTAGTTTCTTTGTTCCCGTCGTACTTTTGTGGTCATGTTTTTTCAGCTAAGAGCGTAAGGGAGGTTTTACTTCACGAAAAGAACGGTAAACGCGTTTCTGTTGTACGTAATTGTAAATTAGAAAAAAATGTGGGTAAAAGAGTTAGAGGGGCGAGAAGTGGTTTTCCTAGATTGCCCCGGAGGGGGTGTGCTCCCCAAAAAAATAAGGATTTTGGAGTGGAGGAGTTTTTAAAAAAGTATTGGCCATACGGTTTACCTATTTTAGGAGTTCCTCCTCTTGGCTTATTAACTTACAAATTGATTGATCGCAGTGATACGCAAAGTAGTGTACCTGGCTGCTTACTTAGTCGTAATGAGTTTACTCCGAAACAAGAGGGCGCGTGGTGGTGCTGGTTAGCGTGTTTGTGTGGATTACTTAAGGCGCAAAATGTTAGAACTCCGGAAGGAAATGAAATTACTCAAGAGTGGATGTATGAGAAGATTTTTAAGAAGAAACCAGCGAAGTTTTATCATTCTAGAAATGAAGGAATCCTCAATGTTTCCGCTGCTCCTTGCCAATGGGGTGAAAAATTTTACGTTGCAGTAAATAATTTAATAATTCCTAGACAACGCCGTTGTTATGATGCTACGATACAAATTTGTTTTCTTTACGAAGAAATGGAACGGACTTCTAAAACTATTGCGCATATATTCAAACATTTTTATGATAAAGTGGGGAAAATGCCTTTTATGATTTGCAGCAGTATGCATCGTGCACATAGGGTGAATGTATCAAGAATTTATGATGGGAAAAATAATGAAATGATTGAAATTGAAGATCCTATGTATGGTAGACGTTCCACATATAAGTTGAATGATTATTGTAAAAAATATTTGAGTAACCCTGGTGTGCTCAATGACCCAATTGATAATGTTGATAAGAGTAATTGCACTATGATTAGGATGTTTTCGATAGCTGGCCAAAATTGTGAATTGAAGTCTTATTCCTTGTTTTGTAGTGATTGTGATCAAATAGTTGATGATAGGTACTACTATTCGATACATGATTAAGTAGTTTGCTATTCGTCTCTTTTATTTGTAAAATAAGATAAACCATAGAATTTGGAAGATTATGAGTAGGCGTTCGGAAAGAAATAAAGCATTTGAAATTTTGTTCGAAAAGACTTTTGTTTCTGATAGTGTTCACAGTGGTTTGACTTCTTACACTCTTTCTCTTGTAAATGGGGTGGAGGAAAATATAGAAAAGATTGATGATCTTATAAGAGCGAACATAATAAATTGGAAGTTTGAAAGAATCTCGAGAGTTTCAAAGTGTGCTCTGAGGTTAGGAATATATGAAATACTTCAGGGTGATATTCCAAGTGCTGTTGCTATCAATGAATCGGTCGAGATTGCTAAGGTATATGCAACGGAAGATGACGCCAACTATGTCCAAGCGGTATTATCTTCAGTCTTAAAGCAAGTAGAGGAAAAGAAGAATGTATGAGGCTCCCTTAACTGTTTCTCATTTAAATTTATACATTAGAACTATTTCTTAAAGTTACGAGGTGGTGTGTTCATGTTATGGGCTTTTTGGTCGTTTTGTAAAGGTGTTATCCTCAATTTTAGGCAATTAGGGGAAACGAAGAATGTATGAGACTCCCTTAACTGTTTCTGATTTGAATTCATACGTTAGGGCGATTCTTGAAAATGACGAAGTAATGCAGAATGTTTATATCGTAGGTGAGGTATCTAATTTCAAACATCATACGTCTGGGCATATTTATTTTTCTCTCAAAGATGATAAAAGTAGCTTAAAGGCGGTTATGTTTGCAGAAAGATCGAAAAATATCTCTTTTGATTTGAGCAATGGTATGAAGATTTTTGCATATGGATATGTTTCGTGTTACGAGGTCACAGGGCAATATCAGTTGTATGTTTATTATGTATCTCCAGCCGGAAAGGGAGAGATAAGTGAGGAATTAAAGAAGCTTTACGATAAATTTTCTCACGAGGGATTGTTTGATGATTCTCATAAGAAAGAAGTGTGTAAGTATCCAAGAAAAATAGGAGTTATATCATCAAAGACCGGAGCTGTGATCCACGATATATCGAGTGTTTTAAAACGTAGATTTCCGATAGCTGAGATAGTTTTATGTTCTGTAAATGTTCAGGGAGGAAAAGCTTCATCTCAGATCGTTAAAGCACTAAAAGCCTTACAAGAATATGGTGATATCGACACTATAATAATCGCAAGAGGTGGTGGATCTACCGAAGATTTGTGGGCTTTTAATGATGAAAATCTCATAAGAGAAATTTTTGAGTGTAATATACCAGTAATTTCTGCTGTTGGACATGACGTTGATTATACTCTGTGCGATTATGTATCCGATGTAAGAGCACCAACGCCCTCGGTTGCGGCTGAATTATCTTCGAGTAGTATTGATGAAATAAAAAAATTACTAGAAAAATACAGATTACAAATCAAAAATCATTTATGCTTTTATGTAGAGAAGTTGGATTCAAATATTGAAATACTTAAAAAGATTACGAGTACACACAATATTGAAAATAAAATCGAAGATTTGAGTTTCAAACTTAAATTATGCAAGAACGATTTGCAAAATAATTTAAATAATAAAATAAATAAATATTTGAACAAATTAATGATAATCAAAAATATCATAGCGCTTTCGAGCAAAGAATATATATTAGGAAAGGGATACGCAATTCTGATGAAAAATGGTAATATAATATCTGATATCTGTAATTTAAAGACTGGAGATGTAGTGACGATTATTTCTCATGGAGGAAAAATTGAATTCGAAATTTCAAATTTGAAGTTGGAGAAGAAAATTGAAGAATAAACTTTCTATTGAAAAAGCCCTGGGAGAACTAGATGAGATATCATCCAAAGTAGAGTTAGAAGAGACAACACTTTCAGAAAGCATCGAGATGTGTGAAAAAGCAAGAATTTTGATAAAATTCTGTGAAGAAGAAATATCAAAAGCAAAGCAGAAAATAACTGAATTGGAATTAGATTATTGAAAGTCAGAAAGTGCATAAAAATGCGAAATAGCGAGAACATAACAAAATTCTGTGAAGAAGAAAATCAAAAGCGGAGAACTACTAAGCTAAAATTAGATATTCGAAAACATATCAACTTCTAGAATTAAAACCTGCTGATTATTCGACAGTGAGATTTTGCTTATTTTCAAAAGTTAAACCAAAAATGAATTGTAAAAAACACATCAACTTTTAGAATCAGAGTTCGAATTTGCGGCATTGCTAAAAATAGATAGATAAAACAAAATGATTCAAGCGCAATAGTTGGAAAAACAATAGGAATAAGGTAACCAAAAGACTTTATTCTTTCGTTCTTCGAGTGATAGTTTCAGGATCTCAATCCACTTTCAGCAATATCCGAACTTGCTGCCACGTGTTCGATGTTTAGATCGTCATTCAAGAACAGATTACCCAAATTGTACTTATTTTCCGATATTATGGTCATTGCAATTTTGTCTTCTACTTCCTCTCTTATCATCTTCTCAACCTTTCTAGCACCACTTTTATTGTCTTTTCCGACCTTTTCAACAATTTTTTCAACAGCACCATCAGAATAGCTAAAATAAATTCCTTTCTCTTTAAGATGCTCAGAAAGTTCACCGAGCTTTAGCTCTACAATCTCAGATAAAACTTCTTTTGTAAGAGTATTGAAGATAACGATATCACTAATTCGCCCCATAAACTCAGGCTTTAAAAACTCCGAAAGAGCTTTGTTCACTTTTTCTTTGTTCAACTCATTTTCATTTTTATCAAATCCTAAAGAATTGACTGTCAAACCACTTCCGGCATTTGAGGTCATTACTACTATGGTGTTTTCAAAATTTATATCCCTACCTTGCGAATCTTTCAGCTTACCTTCATCTAAAATCTGCAAAAGAATATTTAAAACATCGGGATGTGCCTTTTCGAGTTCATCAAAGAGCACAATTGAATATGGCTTTTGCCTAACTTTTTCCGTAATTTGACCAGCATCATCATATCCGACATACCCTGGTGGAGATCCAATTATCCTCGATACCGAATGCTTCTCCATAAATTCGGACATATCAAGACGTATCAAATTATCAGGAGAATCAAAAAGTTCTTTTGAAAGCTCACGAACTAAGGCAGTTTTTCCAACTCCAGTTGGTCCTACAAATATGAACGAGGGAGGAGCCTTTTTAGTACTAATACGAACTCTATGCCTTCTTATAGCAGAACATAAAGTATGAACAGCTTCATCTTGCCCTTTTATCTTTTCTTTTAATTTAGACTCTAACCCCTCAAGCTTCTTAAATTCACTTTCTTGTATTTTGGACGCAGGAATACCAGTCCAGAGTTCTATGACCTTAGAGATTTCTTCTTCAGAAACACAACTTCCGAGTGCCTTATCTTCAATTTTTTCAGATTCTGTTAGTAATTCAGAAATCTCACCTTTGATTTTAGCTAAATTTTCATAGTTAACTTCTTGATTTAAAAGTTCTTGTTCTTCCTCATGCCTTAATAATGCAACTTTACTCTGAAGTTGATTATATTTAGAGAGATATTTATTACTAAGAGACGTTGCTGCACATGCTTCATCGAGCAAATCAATAGCTTTATCAGGTAAAAACCTGTCAGTTATATATCTTTCAGAAAGGACAACAATACGCTCAACCAAAGAATCTGGAATATCAACTTGATGATATGCTTCGTAGTAAGATTTTATTCCCCTTATAAGATTAGTTGCTTCTTCTATCGTTGGTTCAGAAACCTTTATTTGCTGAAATCTACGTTCGAGTGCAGCGTCTTTTTCTATATATTTTCTATACTCTGTGAAAGTGGTTGCACCTATGACTTGAATTTCTCCTCTTGAGAGTGCAGGTTTTAAGATATTTGCCGCACTCATCGAGCCCTCTGAATCTCCAGTACCAACCAGATTATGAACTTCATCTATGAACAATATGATATTTCCGTCGTTTTTTACCTCATCGACCAAGCCCTTTATGCGACTCTCAAATTGTCCTCTAAATTGTGTTCCAGCAACAAGTGCCGTCAAATCAAGTAGGCATATCTCTTTATTTCTGAGTTTAAACGGAACTTTTTCTTCACTAATCAAGATGGCTAATCCTTCAGCGATTGCTGTTTTACCAACCCCAGGTTCTCCTACAAGACAAGGATTATTTTTTGTTCTCCTTGAAAGAATTTGTATAATTCGGCTCATTTCACGCGATCTTCCAATAACAGGATCAAGCCTACCTTCTTTTGCTTTGCGGGTAAGATTATCGCAATAAATTTCAATATACTTTCTCTTGGAATTCTTACGTGATCTATCTTTTCCACCTTTTTCATTTTTACTTTCTGAACTTCTTGGGAATGGAAAATCTGAAAAAAGATTCTTCATAAACGGTAAAAAAGTTACTGCACCTCCTTGCATATCTTCCGGGGTATTTATCTCTGGAACCTCATCAACTGCGGAAATCATGTTAGCAAGTTGTTCGCTCATTTTGTTTATGTCATCCTCGGAGATTCCGCCAACCTGGGCGCCAATTCCACCAAAAAGAGATTTTGATGTAATCCCGATGTTCCGCGCACAAACCTCGCAAATTCCGCGAACTGATGAATTTTGTTCATTTAAAGACGATGGATCAGGAACTCCCAAAGACAAGAAAATTATAGCAGGACGTTTCTTACAAATAGAGCACAACATCATAATACACTCTCCCAACAAAGCTCGTTCAACATTCTATTCTTGGCCTTTTAGAGTGAACGATAAAAATCAATTCGATACTGTATCTTATCAAAGCATGTAACATTAGTAAAGAAGTTACCCACATTAAAATATTTATAAAAAACTCATTTTCTACATTCCATAGTGCTTTGATAGATATAATTATAAAAATCGAAACATAAAAAAATGCGGTACTAAGTTTTCCATACCATTTTGCTTTTATAGTATTCCTATATTTCCTAATCATGAGTGCACCAACCATAAGCATCAAACATTCTTTAGAAACTAACAATATAATAAAAGGTACTATTTTTTTAAACTTAATCCCTACCAAAACCATTATGGAAATCAAAGTGACCTTATCTGCAATTGGATCAAAGATTTTTCCAAATTTAGTTTCTTGTTTTAAAAGACGCGCAAAAAAGCCATCAAACACATCGGTCAGACCAGATAAAAATAAGATTTTCAAAGATTTCCCATAATTTTCGTTAAGCATCTCTAGTGAAAATGGGATCATGAGGATGATTCTCACCAAAGTAAGCAAATTCGGAATTACAAAAAAACTCCGAGTATTAAATCTTGAAATATTCACTTTTCCAAAAATACGACTTATTTTTTTGATATCCATTTAAAAAAATCCAACTCACACATATTAGAAACATCATTCATAAATTTATTTGTAATGGGGTTAAAATTATAAAATTTAACGAACACTGATGTAGAACAAATTGACGATTCCGAAAAGACTTTAGGAGGATTTTCCCAGTATATCAAAGAAATATGTAAAAATAAAGCGCATATCCATGAAATTAAAGTCCCTTTTAAAAAACCAAAAAGCGCTCCCAGAGCAGAATTAAACTGAGAAAGGACTGGAGTTTTAAAAATCATATTTGAAGTTCTGGAAATTTTTCTTACAAAAAATATTATAACACCAAATATTAACGAGCCAATAAAAACTCTTAAAGCGTTGACCACGAATGGTGAGATTATATTCAAAAGAGTCATTTCAGGGTTACTACTAAGCATTATTTTAGACAAATCATTTTTGCCTAACTTGCACATCTTAAAACATAACATGAGGTATTTTGGTATGCTTTCTATTTTCGCGTTTAAGCAGAATTTACGTATCTGTTTGAATAAAATTTCTTTAATAAACGAGTTGTATATAATCTTTGAAGCGTTGATAGATAAAAAGGCTGAAATTACCGCTGATAATATTGAACCTAGTGTATTAATAAATGGGCGAACCGCACCTCGCTTCCAACCTTCCACAGAGAAAAATATAACAGAAAAAATCACAGGGGCGTCCAAAATTAGAGATGATAAAATATTCATAAATTCCTTTCTATTGACTTCATTAATGTTATTGACCGAATTATAAAGCAAAACATTCGTATCGTAAATATACTTGACATTTATTCGAGGAGTGAAAAATATATTCTTTTTTATCCAATTTAAATTGGTACGGACAAGTGGAACAAAGCAAAAAAGTAATCTATGCATGAGTAGATGATATAATTTGGGGAATTTATTGTTCAAACATCAAATTTTCTGTTTCTGTGTTAATTATGAAAATGATTTCAGAATTGATATTGCTAATAGCGGATAGGTACATCGAAGCGTTTCAGATGTTTTATCAAAAAAAGCGTCAAGAACAAAAATAATTAATATGATTCATCTCTCATTTTGTATTTATAATAGCAGATTTACAAATTTTCCTATACTCAGTGGTACTTCGACATGACATCGCTGAAGGTGGATAGAAATCGTGAAACTATCACCCGAAAAGTGAAGGAATAAATTCTACTGATTACTTTATTTCTATTGTTTTTTTAACTGGTGTATTCGAATTATTTTGCTTTATCTATCTGTTTTTGGCAATGCCTTCGACATTTTACCCACTTGTAATTTACTTTATTACAGCGTAGAATGCGACCGTCGATGAGGTGTTTTATGAATCTTTCTAAAAAAGTTGCGATACAAGGGTTGTTGGTGGGACTTTCGATATGGATTGGGACGATAGAGCATCAGTTCAGCCTCGCGGGAATGCACTTGTTGGTAGGTTTATATTTGGTTCCTTTGTTTGTGGTAGTTGACTTGTTTGGTTTTAAGTCTGGCTTTTGGTCGTGTTTTGCAGTTTGTTTTATAAGAATGTTATTCTTTAGCAATGCTGGAGTATTGGGGGCGCTTCTTTACCTATCTCCGGTTATATATATGTTTTTTAGAAGGAGATATTCATGTGGTCTAGGAAAGTTAGTTCTTTTTGACTCTTTGGGTTTATTGTTGACTATTTCAGTTAAAGTGCCGCTGTATCTTTTGTTTTTGACCTCGTATTTAAAAATTGATTTTGTACAGGCAAAAAATATACTTATAGGTGGATCAATATTTGCAAATATTATCGGGTTTTCTGTTGCAATAGTTTTATCTCGCTTAGTTGATTTTAGAAAATATTTAGGGGAGAGTGATACCAAGGATGATAAGATCGAGAGAGAAAAGCTCAATGAGGAAAATTGCAATTGAAGGGTTTTTATCTGGGGTATCTGTTTTAATAGGTTTAATTGATCATCAGATAGGTATTTCTGGAGTAAAGATATTTAATGCTTTCTATCTACTACCGATTTTAGTCGCTCAAGATATTTTAGGATTTTATGCCGGTGTACTTTGTCTTTTGTCATCTAGTTTGATAAGAGGCATATTTTTTAGTAAGTCGGGTATCATAGGATTTCTGATAAGGATATCGTTTATTGTTTACATGATGTTTAGAAAAGAAAAGTCGGAAAAACAATTGAAGGTTGTTTTGTTCGATATTCTTGGTTTAATTGCGGTATTAGTTTCTCAATTACCTCTTTTGGTTACTTTTTATAAATCTTCTTTTGGAGTTGAAAATTGGTTCTTAATTCTATACAATACCTTAGAAGATGTTTTTAAGTTATCGTTAGTCGTCGTGTGTTCAAGATTGATAAACGTGCGAAGATTCAGAGGGTTTTGTGATTGATTTTTGTTTTTTAATTACTTTTTGCAAATCTTTTTTTGAATTGAAAATTGGTTCTCAATTCTATACAATATTTTGGAAGATGTTTTTAAGTTATCATCAGTTGTCATGTGCTCAAGATTGATAAATGTACGAAGGTTCAAAGGGTTTTGTGATTGATTCTTGTTTTTTAATTACTTTTTACAAATCTTTTTTTTGAATTGAAAATTGGTTCTCAATTCTATACAATACTTTGGAAGATATTTTTAAGTTACCATCAGTCGTCATGTGTCCAAGATTGATAAACGTATGAAGGTTCAAAGGGTTTTGTGATTGATTCTTGTTTTTTAATTACTTTTTACAAATCTTCTTTTGAATTGAAAATTGGTTTTCATTTATATAACTTTCTGGGAGATGTTTTTGCCTTCGTTGGTTGTCGTGTGTTCAAGATTAACAAACATACAAAAATTTAAAAGATTTTGTGTTTGATTCTGTTGATGGTTTGGTGTTTATATTTCGTGGTACTTATGAGGAATATTTCTAAAAAAGTTGCAATAGAAGGGTTACTTATAGGGCTTTCTGTTTGGATTGGTGTTTTTGAGCACCAGTTCAGTTTTTCCGCTATACAGATATTTCAAGGATTTGGATTAATTCCGATATTGATGATACAGGATTTATTTGGGTTAAGTTCTGGAATTTTATGTCTATTTTCTTATTCTTTGATAAGATCAATTTTTTTTAGTAGGGCTTCAATTTTGGGATTTTTAATGAAAATATCTGTAGTTTTTTACATGTTATTCAGAAGGAAAAATTCTGATAAAGTTTATAAGATCGTACTATTTGATGTGGTTGGCATAATTATCGCAATTTTAGCAAAAATCCCGATATCATATATATTTTGGAAAAGGGCTTTAGGCATAAGTGGTACTCAGACTATAGATATTATAACGAAATATATGATTCCCATGAATTTGGCAAGAATGGTACTCGCTGTTTTTGTTTCGCGAGTTGTAAAAGTAGAAAAATACTGTAAAAAAATTGAATTTTAAATACAAATTTTAAATTCTTCCACGTTTTTTTTCGGTGATATGTACAGCTCGAAATTTTTTCCTTGTTCCATACCATAATTTTTTAAACTTGAAATAGCACAATTATATGCGATTTCTGGAGTGTTGTTGGTAGAGCTCAAATGACACAAAATAAACTTTGAAGTTCCGCTTTCAACGAGTTTCGGTAAAATCTCGGAACACGAAGAATTAGATAGATGCCCTTGTTTAGACATAATTCGATCTTTCAGAACTTGAGGATATGGCCCGTTTTTGAGCATATCGAGATCATGGTTAGACTCTATGAATAGCACATTTGAACCTAAAATCATATCTAAAACATTTTGCGATACGTATCCCAAATCCGAGCAAATAGAAATCTTTACATTAGATTTTTTAAGAAATATCGAATATCCATATCCCTCAGAACAGTCGTGAGAAATTTCGAATGGACTAATTTTTATTTTTTCGTTCTCTATCCCTTTTAAGTCAATAGCTTTATATTCTAATTTACTGTTCAAAACTTGTTTTTTTTCTAGTGCTTTTATGGTTCCCTTTGAAGTATAAATTTTAACTCCAAATTTTTTTGCAAAAACCCTCAATCCACTCGTATGGTCACTATGCTCGTGAGTAACAAGTATAAATTTGATACTTGTTTTCAAATCATTTTTCATAAGTGTAGATTCTATTTGCTTAGCACTTCTACCTGCGTCTACCAAAAAACACAGGTCATCATCTTCGATGTATATGCTATTCCCTTCACTTCCGCTAAAAAGAGGACAAATTGTTATCATTATCTCTATCTCACAAACAATCTCATCTAAGACTTATATCATAATTTACTATTTTGTCAATTGATCGCTTTTGTGAAATTTGACATTTGTCGTCAAAAATTGTTCAATATAATTGTGGAGTTTAGATGTTTTTTTGATGACAAGCATAGGGGGGGGATTTTATGCCGAGGTTGAATTCAGAAATTAAAAAGATTAAAAAAGAGGTCAACAAAATTCTCAATGAATTTAAAAAAAACATCAATAAAGCTTGTAAATTGAAAGTAGAAGAAACATTTGCAACTAATTGCATTTCATATTTGAAAGTTTTTTTATGCGAAATTTGTGCACTTTGTAATGAGAATGGAATGAAAGAAGAGGAATTTTATAAAAATCAAATTTTGCAAGTTAAGGAAAAAGAAAATAATGCAAGTATTGATAATATAAAAGAAATGTTTGAGAATGTTAAGGAAACAATAAGTCTAAAATCTGCATTAAGTATTAGCGAGGAGTCATCATGTGATATAGGTGGACCTTTTTTTAGTATATACAATAGTGTTTCAGCAAATTGCAAACTTTTAGAAAAACGAGAAGATGTTTTAGTTGAAAGATGTCGAAAGTGCCTAGAATATATTTCTGAAAAAAGGGAAATTAATCCAGAAATTGAGAGCAAGGTGATTTCGTGTTTTGAAAATGTTTGTAAGGTTCGTTTTGGTGATAAAGCAAAATGGCCCAAAAATAAGAAGAAAGGGCTTGCTGGTCTTGCCTCTATTTTAAGTAGGTATAAAAAACTAACGTCCATAGTTGGTTATATTTCGAGACCTGGTAATGTAAACAAAAGAAGTTGTTTATGGCCGCTCGTGGAAAGTTCTAAAAAAGTTGAATATTGTAAAAATATCGAACGAAAATATGAACTTCTTAGTGAGTGTTTAAATAAAGTTCACAAAAATATTGAAAATAAATGTAGCAAATTAAAGGTTATAAAGTCGAATGATATTTATGATAGTGATGTAATGATGTTGGAAAATTTGGTTCGTGGCAAAGAGGGTATTAAAAGCCAAAGCTTTCTTACAAAATTTGAAGTAAACAAGCCGCCAGATGATCGGAATTTTATAAGTGATTTTATGAACTTGCTAGATCGTCTTAAGGGCAATTGGTTCACTCAGCAAGTACCCGAATTGTTTTTCAATTCTTGCTACGCTTTGAATATAAAAATCGGTGGCGAATCAGTTGTTAATAAAACAGATAAGCAGTTGTTCCCTAACTTTTATAAACTTATTAATCGAATGAAAGGTAAAGAAGGTTAAAGTTCGAATATAATTTTTGGTTTTCATCTGTACTAATCGGGCTTGTGCGAGAATAAAAGTATCGTACAGGCTCTTTTGAAAGGTGTCAAATGAAGTTTTATAAATCAAGGATTACTAAAATATTATATTGCATATACTCAACAATGATAATTTTAACATCATTGTTTTTTGCAATAATGAATGTAAAACCATTTTTTACTCTTGAAAATATAAACAGAATCGCAATTGCTACCGTGATACCTAGAAACAGAGATCAAAAACAAACAAAAACCCTAGAAAACAATGAAAAAGAAAATCAAAACTCTGAAGAATTAGATGATTCAAGTAAAGAAGAACAGTCTTCTGAAGATTCGAGTATCGAAGAAAGAAAAAACCAATCTGAGCATAGATGCGAAAAAATAACTGAAAGTCAATTCGGAAAGTCTGGCATAAAATGCGATAATTTCTACATAAAAAATATCACGGGGAAAGATATTAATTTCGATTATTATTTATCTCAGAAGCCTATTATAAAGATCAAAAATAAGAAAAAGCCTCTGGTCCTAATATATCATACACACACGACTGAACGATATCTTGATGATGACGTAAAAATTAAAAATTACTATCCAAGATCTCATGATAACTCAAAGAACGTAATTGCAGTTGGAGAAGAAATAGTAAAAGCTTTGAAGCAAAATGGAATAAACTCTATACACGATAGTACTGTTCATGATTATCCAGAGTTCACAGGCTCCTATTCTAGAAGTGCAAAAACCGTCAGAGATTTAATTAAAAAGTATCCTGAAATTCAAATAGAAATTGATATTCATCGTGATAGTATTAACGAGGCAAAACGAGGAAGAATAAAACCGACCTTCAAAACGAAGGATGGTAAAAAAGCGTCGCAAATTATGTTCGTTTCTGGGTGCGGCATAAACAAAAAGTTAGGATTTCCTAATTGGGAGAAAAATCTTATACTCGCGATGAACATACAAAGAGTATGTGAGAAATATTTTCCGGGTTTTACTAGGGAAATGTACTTTAAAAATGTACGTTATAATCAAAACATAAATGCAGGTTCGCTTTTGATAGAGGTGGGAAGTGAAGTAAATACCGTAGAAGAATCAAAACGCTCAGGAAGAATGCTCGGAAAGGCAATAGCGATTTTTTTGAATCAATATATGAAGCAGCAAGTGAGTAAAAAATGAGTTCAAAATATAAATAGATTCATTTTCGTTAAAAATAAATAGTATAGAAAAATCAACAAACCTAGTAAGAACGCTCGGAAAGGCAATAGCAATTTTTTTGAATCAATATATGAAACAGAAAGCGAGTAAAAAATGAGTTCAAAATA
>CAMUZI010000021.1:0-5000 GCA_947165155.1 uncultured Clostridia bacterium
CAATCCCCACAAATTTCTTTCAAAAACCATCTAAACCCCACTCATTTCTTTTTTTATTGCCAATATATTCTTTTGTTCCAGACTTGGTATATTCTTTAGTCAATTGAATCTGTTGAATTGTTGTTCATATTGAAATGAATCAAAATTAATAAGGAGTTGGTCAATGATGCTCGAACATGTACTTGTTTTGAGTGCCTATTTATTTTCTATTGGTATCTATGGATTGATCACGAGCCGAAATATGGTTAGAGCCCTTATGTGTCTTGAACTTATACTGAATGCAGTTAATATAAATCTCGTAACTTTTTCTGATTTTTTTGATAATCGCCAATTAAAAGGAAATATTTTTTCAATTTTTGTTATAGCTATTGCAGCCGCTGAAGCAGCTATCGGACTGGCTATTGTTTCCGCAATTGCTCGTAACAGAAAATCAACCCGTATCAATCAATCGAATTTGTTGAATAAATAGCATTAATTAATCATAATTAATAAAAAAAATTCAATTCAAATAGTGAGTGTAATATTTATCAATTCAAATTAATATGTATTCTACACAACTTATGATCATGTTTGCATTGCCTAAATCATAAGAAATCAAAGTATCCTGGTCCTCTTCTATTCCTTCTTCTAAATTTATCTAGACATCTTTTTTGATTAACAATTAACAATATTCTAACAAATCATTGATTCATCTGGTATATAAATATATGATTCATTTACGAGTTTACTAGATCGATAATTTTCATTTTTTATGTTCAAAAATTACTATAGATACAATGTCACATTCAGTAAAGATTTATGATACATGTATAGGATGTACTCAATGTGTCCGAGCTTGTCCCACAGATGTATTAGAAATGATACCTTGGGATGGATGTAAAGCTAAGCAAATAGCTTCTGCCCCAAGAACAGAGGACTGTGTTGGTTGTAAGAGGTGTGAGTCCGCTTGTCCGACGGATTTCTTAAGTGTTCGGGTTTATTTAGGGCCTGAAACAACTCGAAGTATGGGTCTAGCTTATTGATACGTTTCAAAAAACACCACACGAATACGTTTTTTTACTGGCAAAAACCCGTGCTCAAAAAAATATTTTGTATTTTTTTTGAGCACGGGCTTTTCTGGCCCAAGTGTATCTTATTTTTATGACGAATTATTTTCCTTGGTTAACAATAGTTGTAGTTTTCCCAATAGCCGCAGGTTCCTTAATTTTCTTATTCCCTCATAGGGGAAATAAGGTAATTAGGTGGTATAGCATTTGTATATGCTTAATCGATCTCCTTCTAACAACCTATGCATTTTGTTATCATTTCCAATTGGATGATCCACTAATTCAACTGACGGAGAATTATAAATGGATCAATTTTTTTGATTTTTACTGGAGATTGGGAATAGATGGACTCTCTATAGGACCTATTTTACTGACGGGATTTATAACTACTTTAGCCACTTTAGCGGCTCAGCCGGTTACTCGAGAATACCAATTATTCTATTTCCTGATGTTAGCAATGTATAGCGGTCAAATCGGACCATTTTCTTCTCGAGACATTTTACTTTTTTTCATCATGTGGGAATTGGAATTAATTCCCGTTTATCTACTTTTAGCCATGTGGGGGGGAAAGAAACGTTTGTATTCAGCTACAAAGTTTATTTTGTACACTGCAGGAGGTTCTGTTTTTTTATTAATGGGAATTCTGGGTATCGGTTTATATGGTTCTAATGAACCAACATTAAATTTTGAAACATTAACTAATCAATCGTATCCTGTGGCGCTAGAAATAATATTATATACGGCATTTCTTATTGCTTTTGCTGTCAAATCGCCGATTATACCCTTACATACATGGTTACCAGATACCCACGGAGAGGCACATTACAGCACTTGTATGCTTTTAGCCGGAATCTTATTAAAAATGGGAGCATATGGGTTGGTGCGAATTAATATGGAATTATTTTCCCACGCTCATTCAATATTTTGCCCCTGGTTAATGATATTAGGTTCTATTCAAATAATCTATGCCGCTTCAACATCTTTTGGTCAACGTAATTTAAAAAAAAGAATAGCTTATTCTTCGGTATCTCATATGGGTTTCATAATTCTAGGAATTGGTTCTATAAGTGATACTGGGCTCAACGGGGCCATTTTACAAATAATATCTCATGGATTTATTGGCGCTGCCCTTTTTTTCTTGGCAGGAACTAGTTATGATAGACTACGTCTTCTTTATCTTGACGAAATGGGCGGAATGGCTATCCCAATGCCAAAAATATTCACGATTTTCACTATCTTATCGATGGCTTCTCTTGCATTGCCGGGCATGAGCGGTTTTGTTGCCGAATTGATAGTTTTTTTTGGAATAATTACCAGTCAAAAATATCTTTTCATGATGAAAATACTAATTACTTTTGTAACCGCAATTGGAATGATATTAACTCCTATTTATTTATTATCTATCTTACGGCAGATGTTCTATGGATACAAGTTTTTTAATACACCAAACTCTTATTTTTTTGATTCTGGGCCGAGAGAATTATTTATTTCGATTTCTATCCTTATACCCGTAATAGGTATTGGTATTTATCCGGATTTCATTTTTTCATTCTCGGTTGACAAGGTTGAAGCTATTCTAGCTAATTTTTGATAGAGCATTTTCATGAATAAATGAATCAAAAAGATAAAAAAACCTTATGAAAAAGAATATTTTTCTGTTAGATTCACTTAAAAAAATTGAAATTATAATCCAATATGTTTGTTGTTTGTGAGAACCCCTCGAATCATTACATTACTTGATTGAAAGGGTTCTCCACGATTTATGGAAAGTATATATTTATATGCTTTCCATATTTTTATTTCTCAGGTTCTTTACTCATTGAAATTTAATTAGATGTAAATGAACCATAACTATGTAGTCCTATTCCTAATAGATTGATCCCCAAATAACATATCCAAATTATAAGAAATCCGATAGAGGCCACTATTGAAGAATTTACACCTTCAAATTTTTTATTTTTTCTAGTATGTAAATAAATCGCGAATATGGTCCAAGTAATAAAGGCCCAAGTTTCCTTTGGATCCCAATTCCAATAGGACCCCCATGCCTCGTTAGCCCATACTGCCCCTGAAAGAATACCTATCGTTAAAAACAGAAAACCCAGACTAATAATACGATAACCCCAACGATCCAATTGTTGAATAAATTGAGACCTATAATAATTTCGAGAAGAATAAAAAGATGTTTTTCGTAAAACATTGTTTCTTTCATTCATATTCATGTATTTTATTTCGACAAAATCAACGGATTTATTTAAAAAATCCAAATTCTTGGTAAAAGCAAGAATTTGGATGGCTTCTTGAAACGTAATGACTAAAATAGCTACTGATAATAATGATCCACATAAAAGAGCTGCATAGCCCAATATCATCATACTTACGTGCATCATTAGCCAATGGGATTGTAGAGCGGGTACTAATATTACAGATTGATGCATTTTGGTTAAAAGACCCGAAGTCGCAAAGCCTTGGGTAAAAATAACACTTGGTGCGATTATTGTACTTAAAAGGTTTTTTTCCTTTTTAAAACACGGAACCATATGAAAAATGGAAAAACCCCATGAAAGAAAGATTAGTGATTCATATAAATCACTAAATGGTAAATGGCCCGAAAAAAACCAACGAGTAATTAACAATCCCGTTACACAGAAAAAAGTTATTATCATGGCTTTTTTGGACAAATCATATAATCCTACGATTTCATTGACTAATAAGGTTATCAAATGAATTGAAATAACAATTGATATGACGGAAAACGATATATGAGTTAATATATGCTCTAAAGTTGAAAATATCATATCTATAATGAAAATAAATATCTATAATGAAAATAAAAAAGGTATGAATACTAGGAATAGAAATAGGGAATTGAATTCATTATAGGACTTCTTCTTTTCAAATTTTAAAAATATAGCATAGGATGCCATGCCGCTACTCGGACTCGAACCGAGATGCTCTAGCACTGCTTCCTAAGAGCAGCGTGTCTACCAATTTCACCATAGCGGCTTACTCGAAATCATAATAACCAACTCTTTAGTCAATCGTCGAGATTGAAAGAATCACTTAAAGTGCACTATTTATTTAGTACATTTCTTTCCTAAACATTTAGTATAAATTGAGAATAAGAAGTAAATTTAAAATTTGTATTTATTCGAATATCAAAAATATGAAAAAATTAGATTCTATATATTTAGAATATATTATATATATATAATATATTCTAAATATATGTTCCATATTCTATACTAGTATTAGTATAAAATGAGTATTAAAGAATACTCTTTGAATCGAGCTAATTTATATTATTCCAATCCAACATTTTTATTTGTTACAAAAAAAACTTTTTGATTTACCTGTAAAAATGGATTGAGCTAATGAAAAGGCTTTCAATGCTGTCCAATATCCCTTTTTTTTCCAAAAATTTTTACGAATATTTTTTTTTGATATAGAAGTGCGCTTTTTTGGAACTGCCATACAATTAGGATAGTTTTTTTATTACTATAGTTCGATGTGAAAGACATTTGTTCTGTAAATGAAAACGAATTATTCTGTAATTAGCCGTATGTCTTATTTATCTTAATTCCCTCTTTCTTTTTTTCTATCTAAAGTAAAACCATTGAATATTATAAACCTTTTCCAAATATTTCATAGATAATAGATCTATATCTATGGATCTCTTTTTATTGTAATGTAAAAGAATCAATTAGTTCAAAAAGAAACTAATTTATATTGTTTTTATAAGTTATATCAAAATAAACAAATGTTCTTCGTTTTGGTGTAATGATTTATCCCCACTCTCACTCTATATATCAAAATTTTGATTTTATTTATTATTATTTAATTTCATTATTATTTATTAATAGTGATTTTTCTTAATATATATATAAATGACTAACATAGTTATTTATATTACTTATAATTAATATTACTTAAAATAATAAGATTTTTTTTCTT
>CAMUZI010000021.1:10000-12500 GCA_947165155.1 uncultured Clostridia bacterium
ATACAAGAAAGCCGAAGTATATATTTTATTCGATACAAACTTTTTTTTTTTGAGGATCCATTGTAATAATGAGAAAGATTTCTGCATATTCGCAAAAATCGGTCAATAATATCAAAATCGGATGAATCGGCCCAGACCGGCTTACTAATAGGATGCCCTAATACATTACAAAATTTCGCTTTAGCCAATGATCTAATCAGAGGAATAATTGGAACTATTATATCAAGTTTTTTGCTAAAAATTTCGATTAAAAATGTATTTTGCAGCATTTGACTCCGTACCACTGAACGATTTACCCGCACATTTAAAAAATAGCCTAAAAGCTGAAATGAATGTTCGGATAATTGGTTTATATTGATCGTTCTTGGTTGAGACCAAACATAAAAAAAACCTTGCCATAAATGAATAAAATAATGTTTCCATTTATTCATCAAAAAAGGCGAATTCTTTGAAGCCAGAATGCATTTTCCTTGATATCTAACATAATGAATGAGAGGATCCTTGAAGAATCTTAAAGTATACGAAAAATCCTTAGCAAAAACTTCTACAAGATGTTCTCTTTTTGCATAAAAAAAAATTCGTTCAAAAAAAACGCTAAAAGATTTTAATCGTAAATGAGAGGATTTATTACGTAGAAAAAGGAAGATAGATTCATATTCACATACATAAAAATTATAGAGGAACAAGAATAATCTCGGATTACTTTTTGAAAAAATAGAAATCGAGTTTTTGGTAGTAATAAAACTATTCCAATTACTAAAATTATAAAGAAACAATCGTAATAAATGAAAAAAAGGGGCATCTTTCACCCAGTATCGAAGGATTTGAACTAAGATTTCCAGATGGATAGGATATGGTATTCGTATATCTGACACATAATTTAAATATGTAAATTTATCCTCCAAAAAGGGAAAAATGGAATGAATTGATCTCAAATTTTTATAAGATTTTATGATTTCTGCCTCCTCTAAGGAACAGCTTAATTCTAGGAAAAATGGAATTTCCACGACGATGGCAAAACCCTCTGATATTATTTGAGAATAAAAATTCTTATTATAGCCCCAAAATGGATTTTTGTTAGAATCATTAGCCGAAATGATTAAATGATTCTGTTGATACATTCGAGTAATTAAACGTTTTACAATTAGTAAACTATATTTACTGTCAGAACCTACATTTTCCACAAAAATGGATCTATTAAAATTATGACTATAAGCAAGTCCATAAATATACTCCCGAAAAATAAGTGGGTATAGGAAGTCCTGTTGGCGAGATCTAGCTCGTTCTAAATATACTTGATATTCCTTCATTTTAGAAATTCTATTTGGTCAACGGATCAGAGATTCATTGGATTATCAAATGATACATAGTGCGATACAGTCAAAACAAGGTATTCTATTCTATATATATATATATATTAGAATTAAAATTCTATTCTATATATATATTAAAAAAAACAAATATGAATAGATACCTAGAAAACAAGTTAAAACCAATTAATGGACTATCTCCGCTCGCTTGTTCCATCTAATTGTTCTAGGACAACAAGCTAGTTAGAAATCCTTTATTTTTTGGACCAATCGCTCTTTTGATTTTGGAAAAAAATATCTTTATCAATATACTCTTTCTTCTACACATTTATGGCTACCCCATAACATAATGGAGAATAGCTAATAATTAGGACTCATAACAAAAATCCTTAATCCATTCGTTGGAAAAACTTTTTCCACAGCAAGCACTAATCCTTTTTTAACGTATAATTAGATGTGGTAATCATTCAAATAAAAAATGAAAGCTCGTTGCTTTTTGTTTCCCTATAATTGGAGCATCTAAGCTCTATCCTTTTATTAATTAAACCCAACTGAATTCATTTGTTCCGAGCCAACAATTCAAACGAAAATTTGGGCCAGGTCCAATAAAAATTTTTAGAATTCACCATTGATACGACATGCTGCTTTTTCCATTCATTCCTTTCTGGATCAGTCGTGGTCTTACAAACCCTACCGATGGTATGGATGAACCAATTAGTTCATAGAAATGTGTAAAAAATGGAGTCGCACTTAAAAGCCGAGTACTCTACCATTGAGTTAGCAACCCTAATAAAAAAAAAATAGAAAGAAGGATGTGTATATCCAATCGCAATAAAAAAAAGATACAATTCTTTAATATTAAAAAAATGTTGCATATTACATTAAATTACAATGAAAAAACTTCTTGTTTGATACAAACTAAATACAACGAATCCATTATTTGACGAAGTAAAAATAAATCTATGTAACATGAGTCAATCCATCCTTTTATTCACGATCGTATTATATTTGTTTGATACACTGTTGTCAATGTTGAAAAAAAAAAATACAATCGAGAAAACAAATAGAAAAATATTTCTATTCTAATTTTAGATTTTAAAATATAAATTATTTCTATTTAATTCATTCTATTATATTATGATATTCAATTAGAATGCTATACTTCTTAATTAGACTATATCTATTCCAAA
>CAMUZI010000021.1:15000-21805 GCA_947165155.1 uncultured Clostridia bacterium
TTTTCACCAGGGAAGATGCCTAATATTTACAACGCTCTGATAGTTCAAGGTCGAGATACTGTTGGACAAGAAATTAACGTAACTTGTGAAGTACAGCAATTATTAGGAAATAATAGAGTTAGAGCTGTAGCTATGAGTGCTACAGATGGTCTAAAGAGAGGAATGGATGTGATTGACACGGGAGCTCCCCTAAGTGTTCCAGTCGGCGGAGCAACCCTAGGTCGAATTTTCAACGTGCTTGGAGAGCCTATTGATAATTTAGGTCCTGTAGATACTGGCACAACATCTCCTATTCATAGATCCGCGCCTGCCTTTATACAGTTAGATACAAAATTATCCATTTTTGAAACAGGAATTAAAGTAGTAGATCTTTTAGCTCCTTATCGCCGTGGCGGAAAAATAGGACTTTTCGGTGGAGCTGGGGTAGGTAAAACAGTACTGATTATGGAATTGATCAATAACATTGCCAAAGCTCATGGAGGTGTATCCGTATTTGGCGGAGTAGGTGAGCGTACTCGTGAGGGAAATGATCTTTATATGGAAATGAAAGAATCCGGAGTCATTAATGAAAAAAATATTGCGGAATCAAAAGTAGCTCTAGTCTACGGGCAAATGAATGAACCGCCCGGAGCTCGTATGAGAGTTGGTTTAACTGCCCTAACTATGGCAGAATATTTCCGAGATGTCAATGAACAGGACGTCCTTCTATTTATCGACAATATCTTCCGTTTTGTCCAAGCCGGATCCGAAGTATCTGCCCTATTGGGCCGAATGCCTTCCGCTGTGGGTTATCAACCCACCCTGGGTACTGAAATGGGTACTTTACAAGAACGAATTACTTCTACCAAAGAAGGGTCTATAACTTCTATTCAAGCAGTTTATGTACCTGCAGACGATTTGACCGATCCTGCTCCTGCCACGACATTTGCACATTTGGATGCTACTACTGTACTATCAAGAGGATTAGCTTCCAAAGGTATCTATCCAGCAGTCGATCCTTTAGATTCAACGTCAACCATGCTCCAACCTCGGATCGTTGGTGAAGAACATTATGAAACTGCGCAAAGGGTTAAACAAACGTTACAACGTTACAAAGAACTTCAGGACATTATAGCTATTCTTGGGTTGGACGAATTATCCGAAGAGGATCGTTTAACCGTAGCAAGAGCACGAAAAATTGAACGTTTCTTATCCCAACCTTTTTTCGTAGCAGAAGTATTTACAGGTTCCCCAGGGAAATATGTTGGTCTAGCAGAAACAATTAGAGGGTTTAAATTGATTCTTTCTGGAGAATTAGATAGTCTTCCTGAACAAGCCTTTTATTTGGTGGGTAATATCGATGAAGCTACTGCGAAGGCTGCGAACTTGTAAATGGAGAACAAATTCAAGAAATGACTTTAAATCTTTGTGTACTGACCCCCAATCGAACTGTTTGGGATTCAGAAGTGAAGGAAATTATTTTATCTACTAATAGTGGACAAATTGGGGTATTAAAAAATCATGCGCCTATTGCCACAGCTTTAGATATAGGTATTTTGAAAATACGCCTTACCAACCAACAATGGGTAACGATGGCTCTGATGGGCGGTTTTGCTAGAATAGGCAATAATGAGATCACTATTTTAGTAAATGATGCGGAAAAGAGCATTGACATTGATCCACAAGAAGCACAACAAACTCTAAAAATAGCAGAAGCTAACTTGAATAAGGCTGAAGGGAAAAGACAAACAATTGAGGCAAATCTAGCTCTCCGACGAGCTAGGACACGAGTAGAGACTATACTAGAGTCTATCAATAGGTTCTAGTAACAAGTTGGTCCAGCAAAATAATTCAAAATTGAAAAAAATAGATAGAATAGAAAAAGATAGAAAATTCGAATAAAAAAAGAAAGGGTGAGTAGAAAAACTTATTAGATACCGGAATCAATGGTATCTAATAAGTTCTATCTATACCTTACCTACTATTGGATTTGAACCAATGACTCCTGCCGTATGAAAGCAATACTCTAA
Organism: uncultured Clostridia bacterium; assembly: GCA_947165155.1. Classification (GTDB taxonomy): domain Bacteria; phylum Bacillota; class Clostridia; order Oscillospirales; family Acutalibacteraceae; genus Improbicoccus. The sequence goes on from CAMUZI010000021.1 coordinate 17,010, forward strand.
CCACTGAGTTAAGTAGGTCATTTATCATCCTAAATAAAAAAAGTACCCATCTATCAGATCAATGGATTATAAATGTTATATTACTTAGAAACAATACCAACGCACTATCAATCAAAGAGATTCGATCATGTAATATTAATCTTGACAAGAATTTATTTATCGAATAAAATATGTATCAAAAGCACAAGGGCTATAGCTCAGTTGGTAGAGCACCTCGTTTACACACGCGCCAATGTTTTTTTTCATAGGAGTCCATCATGTAATTAAAAGAGTTGATCTTATTGAGAAATCCATGTCTTACTCCAGGAATAAAATAAGAGAACAATAGCCTGACAAAGGATTTAGACGTCAAATAAAATCCATAATGGATTTGAGATATTGATAAGGTGAATACTTAATCTATTCAATGCTAGGCAAATGAGTCTAGGGACCTCAAAAAAATTCTCTTTTCTTCCTATCTTAGGAACTTTAAGGTGTATGAAGTTTCATTTCCTATTTGATATTTTTATTTAAGTAGGTTGATAGAGAGTCCATTTAACTTTAGTTGATCCAGGCCAAAAGCAGACCTACGTCAGGATAACCTTCTTCTTTGAAAAACTTTGGTAGTGCTCTTAGATTAAAATCTAAAAAAAATAAATCAGAGCACAGGGAGTCATTTCCTTTTTCTTTGTGTAAAGAAAAAAGATGGTAGACTAATTGATATTTCTATCAGTTAATGAAAAAGCCCAATGCAAAAAAAAATGCACGTTGGGTTTTTAAAACAATTCAAATCATTTTGATAATAATAGTTTGATCTGTTTTACCGAGAAGGTCTACGGTTCGAGTCCGTATAGCCCTAATATTGCTACCTATACTACTCAGATTTATAGATAGTATAGATCCACTATCTATAATAGTAGATATATTTGATATAGTACTATATAGTATTTAGTACTATATTATATTAATTATATTCCATAGTATATGGAATACTAAATACTCCATACTTGTAATATTACTGGTTTAAATATACTATATTTTTAGTTAATTAGTATTATTAAAAATGAATCAATTTCTATTTGAATAGATTAATATTGGATAGAATAATATTTCTATTAGATTAGTATACTCAGATACTAGTATGAATTTGAATACTCAGATACTAGTATGAATTTGATCCGAAATAATGTAAATTTAATAAAATAAAAAGCATTTCTATTTAGTATTTAGATTAGATTAATTTTCATTAATCTAATAATTTGAAAATTGCAATTCAAATCGACTAAGAATTAATAAGAATCCGGTATATTTTTCACATTCATAGGAGTACATTTATGTTTTTGCTTTATGAATATGATATTTTTTGGACATTTCTAATAATATCGATCTTTATTCCTATTTTGGCATTTCTGATTTCTGGAATTTTAGCTCCAATTAGAAAAGGGCCAGAAAAACTTTCTAGTTATGAATCTGGGATAGAACCGATGGGCGATGCTTGGTTACAATTTCAAATCCGTTATTATATGTTTGCTCTAGTTTTTGTTGTTTTTGATGTTGAAACAGTCTTTCTTTACCCATGGGCAATGAGTTTTGATGTATTGGGGGTATCCGTATTTATAGAAGCTTTCATCTTCGTCCTTATCCTAATTGTTGGTTTAGTTTATGCATGGCGGAAGGGAGCATTAGAATGGTCTTAATTCTTGAATATTTAGACAATTAAACAAAACATTGAGACAGTTATGAATTCCATTGAGTTTCCCTTACTTGATCAAAAAACCAAAAATTCAGTTATTTCTACTACATTAAATGATCTTTCAAATTGGTCAAGACTATCCAGTTTATGGCCACTTCTCTATGGTACTAGTTGTTGCTTCATTGAATTTGCTTCATTAATAGGATCACGATTTGACTTTGATCGTTATGGACTGGTACCACGGTCGAGTCCTAGGCAGGCAGACCTTATTTTAACAGCGGGCACCGTAACTATGAAAATGGCTCCTTCTTTAGTTCGATTATATGAGCAAATGCCCGAACCAAAATATGTTATTGCTATGGGAGCCTGTACAATTACAGGAGGGATGTTCAGTACCGATTCTTATAGTACTGTTCGGGGCGTGGATAAGCTAATTCCTGTGGATGTCTATTTGCCAGGCTGTCCACCTAAACCGGAAGCCGTTATAGATGCTATAACAAAACTTCGTAAGAAAATATCTCGAGAAATCTATGAAGATCAAATTTGTTATCAACGAGAGAATAGGTGTTTTACTACGAACCACAAATTTCATCTTGGACGCAGTACTCATACCGGCAATTATAATCAAGGATTATTTTATCAACCATCATCTATTTCAGAGATAACCTCTGACACATTTTTCAAATATAAAAAAGTTAACTATCCTCCGACAAACGAAAAAGTGAATTAAACAGGATCCTTTTGTACAAAATACAATAAGAAATAGCAAACAAGTCAATCTTCAAAAATTTCATTCTAATACCAAACTTATATAAAAAAAAGCAGGAGAAGTAAAAAAAAATGCAGGGTCATTTGTCTGCTTGGCTAGTCAAACACGGAATAGTTCATAGATCTTTGGGTTTTGATTACCAAGGAATAGAGACTTTACAAATAAAGCCCGAGGATTGGCATTCGATTGCTGTTATTTTATATGTATATGGTTACAATTATCTACGTTCCCAATGTGCCTATGATGTAGCACCAGGAGGACTATTAGCTAGTGTCTATCATCTTACGAGAATAGAGTATAGTTTAGATCAACCCGAAGAGGTATGCATAAAAGTATTTGCCCCAAGGCAAAATCCGAGAATTCCTTCTATTTTCTGGGTTTGGAAAAGTGCTGATTTTCAAGAAAGGGAATCTTATGATATGTTAGGAATCTCTTATGATAATCATCCGCGTCTGAAACGTATTTTAATGCCCGAAAGTTGGATAGGATGGCCTTTGCGTAAAGATTATATCGCCCCCAATTTTTATGAAATACAGGATGCTCACTAAATGATAAAAATAAGAAAGTAATCCGCACTTCGACAACCCCAGATAGTCAAGAAATATCTGTATGTACATTTTCTTTTTGTTATAGATTCGACAGAATAATAGAGGTTTCATTCATATCTTAATTATGGATGGGATAAATAACAAAATGGATAAATAAAAAAGACAATAATATAGGGATTCATTGAGATTCTAAAATTGGATGGAACGATACTTAATTTAGGGTGAGCCAATAGGATGAACTGAAAAAGTTCTGTATCATTAACTATTTAAGATGTACGGTAACATCAATTAGATATCCGGCTACGAAAAAGAAAAAGTAGGATCAAATAAAATGAAAAGAAATGGACCGAATTTTTTTATAATGTATCTCAGATAAATTTTGACTATTCTCACCTCTGAACTTCCCTAGATTAAACTTTTTGGCCTTTCAACCAAGTAATTTTACGATTTGAATATTGTTAAAATAGTAACATTCTTTTTGGAGCGCAGAAAAAATCGAAACAAAATGGAATCATTCATTTTCAGACTAACTTTCTATACCTAGAATATACATCTATTCATTCTTTAGCTAGAAAGAGTATATCTCCGTACGCCTAGATAAATTATGTATGATGATCAAGACCACTAAAAAATATGTATCTATTCCCAAATTTTAAGAAATTTGGGAATAGATACTCATAGAAATGAATCGCCGGGAACCAGATTTGAACTGGTGACACGAGGATTTTCAGTCCTCTGCTCTACCGGCTGAGCTATCCCGACCATTCTTGACACACCACCCTAATTTTAGGAAATTACTTGAGTCTATGTCAACTAAATAAAAAAAAAAAAATACTTTTTGTTTTGAATTTTAATTAAAAAAAAGGGATATAGGATAAAAAATTAGCGGATTAAATGGGCTTTTGGGGATAGAGGGACTTGAACCCTCACGATTTCTAAAATCGACGGATTTTCCTCTTACTAAAAATTTCATTGATGTCGGTATTGACATGTAGAATGGGACTCTATCTTTATTCTCGTCTGATTAATCCGTTATTCAAAAGATCCATCAGACTATGGTGGAGTGACTGATTTGATCAATCAATATTATTCTATTGAAAGAGTAAATGTTGTCAACTCCATTTGTTAGAACAGCTTCCATTGAGTCTCTGCACCTATCCTTTTTTGATTTTAACTTTCTGAACTTTTATTTATTTGTTTTCGGAAAGAAGGATTTGGCTCAGGATTGCCCATTTTTAATTCCAGGGTTTCTCTGAATTTGAAAGTTTTCACTTGGTAAGTTTCCATACCAAGGCTCAATCCAATTAAGTCCGTAGCGTCTACCAATTTCGCCATATCCCCCGTTTTTTTCTTTGAGATTGATATCATATCTCATTAGGATGTTTTTTCATTTGTATTATGAGAATTATATGATGGAACTGTTGAATTTATTAGAAACCTACTCCCATTTTTGGAAAAATTTCCTTCTATTTGTTTGATTGATTTTCTTTCATCTATATCAGATAGCCATATTTAGTCGAATCAGAAATGATTCTATTATCTGTGTATTCGCAATTCAATATACAGAGATATATACTACATTTATCTCTATTTTATATGTCCCTCCTTCTTTGATTTTTTGAGAGTATTTAGGATACTCTAACGTTCGATTCTTTTTTTCCTTAGAGCAGACAGATACAGACCTTATAATAACAAAACGAAAATCAAAAATCTATTTATTAATTTCAAATTTGACATTCATTTAGAAATTCAATAGAAATATCAAATTTCTATCGATACATTCTTTTTTATATACATTATACATAGT
>CAMUZI010000022.1 GCA_947165155.1 uncultured Clostridia bacterium
AAATATCACCAATAGTTCCAGGAAAACAATTAAAAATTCCCGAGTTTTAAGAAAAAAAAGCAAAACATCTCCCCAAAAATAGGGAGAGTCGAATTTAAATTGCACCTCTCAAAAAACTTCACAGCAACGAGTAAACGTAACATTTTATTTTGTGTTAACAGAACAACCCAAGGCGTAGATGGCTGTTTTCCGCTGCTACTTTCCAAGATCCGGTGCCCCGATGAAATGAATGAACATTGGCCTATTCATGTTGCACTTCACATCTCTATTATCCTTTGAGATCCCATGCATTTTTAAGATCATTATATAACAATAACTCTAGCATATTATAAATATCATAACCTTTAAAACCATACAATTCTTTTATAACCTCACCAATAGAGTGACAAGTTCCAAAAATTTCATTATAAATATCTATAACATTCTTCACCATGGGGCTGTCATCCTGCTTGGCCTTAACTTTCTCTTCCTTCCTGTACTTCATTAAAAATTCCAAATCATTGTAAAATAAAGATCTTACTTCTTCATAAAGATCAACATTCTTACGACGAATTTTACCAATTTCTTCCATAATCTCAGGAATAGATCCTTTACATTTACAAATTCCATTATAAATTTCTCTAGCCTCCCTAGGCTTGGCGCCGACATTCCGCATAGCGCGCACCAATTCATTGAGGGCCAACTTTGATTGATCAATATTTTGTCTACCATCACCATCATTGGTTTTCAAGTTTTTGACCTCACTACCAACGTATGCTTTTAATTTACCAATAATGGGTTCTAACTTGTCGTTTTTTTTTGGCAAATTTTCTAGCAAATAAATAATCATACTAATATTACCTAAAAAACAACGATTATTTGAAGAGTCCCAATTTCTTGAAATTCTTCTTAATTCAGCCAACAAGACATCGTCACTAAGAGTTCCTTTCAGACTGCTGCAATCAGAAATTTGTTCAAGACGCTCTCTTGAAAAATAATTAACATTAGTATCATAGTTAGCAATGATAATAAATTCCCCTTTTTCCAATGCCCTCAAACTAGTCTCATTTTTGCTATTCTCACCTCCGCTTGGTACCATTTGAAAAAAAAAGACTTTTGGAGCCAACTGGCCTGCCCACTCGCATTCATGGGCGCACTGTGCAACTTGAGAAGAACATGAACATAAAGTAATTGCTGAGACTGCTGATGAAACTAAACGACATGTTTTCTTTCCACGAGAAAAAATTGACATAAATAAACCTCTCTAAAATAATATTTTCCCACAAAGCGGGAAACGCATTCTATCATACAAATAAATGAAAATCAATAGTAATTGCCATACGCTTTCTTTAATTCTATTTATGTATTTAAGTTAATAATTTAAAAAAATAAACTTAAAAGTAAAACATATTTCTTGTTTTTCGAATAGTGAGATACTATTCTTGTTTGTATCAGTGTTGGTTGATCAAATGTATAGATAGTTTAGTGGTCTAAACGTTTTATGTTATTGATGTTAGTGTAGTAAACATGGTGTAATTACCGTGGATTTCTTTTATGTTCTTATTTTTTATGAGTTTTAGCTATAAATTTGACTTTTTTGCATCTAAATTATACAATTCACACAAATTTTTGCATTTCTTGTAGATTGGTGGTGTGTGTCGTGTCTTCTGATAAAAATAGTTTATTTAGAAAGAATTCGCTTAGCAGGGTTTCGTCGCCCGAACAACTAAATGAGTACGTTAAAACTACTAATCCTGGTATTGTACTAATTATGGTCTCTGTTTTCTCGATTCTATTCGCTGGATTTGTATGGATATTTAATTCTAATATTCCTAAGTATCAGGACATAAATGGAATCGTAGTCTCAGAGGGAAACAATAAGATTCTTTGCTCCTTCGTCGATATTGGAATATCGAAAAAACTTCAAGTGGGTATGGAGGTACGTATTTCTCCTGTTTATTTTCCAGTAGAACAGTATGGATACATCAGTGGAAAAATTTCAGAAATTGGTGACAAGCTTATTACTCCTGAGTATGTAACAGAAAATTTTGTTCATGATGATCTATTCTTTGAAACATTTCCTAAATATTACAGATGTGTCGAAGTAATTATAACTTTTGAAAGTTCCCCGCAGGATAAAATAAGTATTGATGAGATAATAGATGGCTCACAATGTACGTCGAGTGTAGTTATAGGTAATCAACGTGCGATCGATATTATCATGAATAAATGAGTAAGGTAGGTGTTAAAGGTGAAGCGTAAAGTGCCAGTTATTATGCAAGATAATTTATTCTTTGAAACATTTCCTAAATATTACAGATATGTCGAAGTAATTATAACTTTTGAAAGTTCCCCTCAAGATAAAATAAGTATTTATGAGATAATAGATGGCTCACAATGTACGTCGAGTGTAGTTATAGGTAATCAACGTGCGATCGATATTATCATGAATAAATGAGCAAGGTAGGTGTTAAAGGTGAAGCGTAAAGTGCCAGTTATTATGCAAATGGAAGCTCTGGAATGCGGTGCGGCGTGTCTATGTATGATATCAGCTTACTATGATAAATGGATTCCACTTCCTCAGGTTAGAAAAGATTGCGGTGTTTCTCGTGACGGCAGTGTTGCAAAGAATATCTTAGTTGCGGCTAGAAAATACGGATTCGAAGCTAGTGGATACAAACTAGAGCCTGCGGATATCTCTGAAGTAACTCTTCCTGCAATAATTCACTGGAATTTTAACCATTTTGTTGTTCTTGTAAAGATAGACTTCAAAAAAAAGAAGGCTTACCTAAATGATCCCGCAAGAGGAAGAGTTACAGTTTCTTTGGATGAGTTCGATAAGTCATTTACTGGAATTCTTCTGAGTGTTACTCCCTCTAAAAATTTTAAACCAGAAGGTAAAAAAGGTAGTATATTTGAATTCATAAAGGTATGTTTAAAAAATTCTCTTTTCCCATTTTTATTAGCATCTCTTATGAGCATTGCTCTTGGATTGATAGATGTAGTAAATCCGTTAATGAAGGGAATTTTTGTGGATAATATTCTGACCGGCAAAGAGGCTGGATGGCTTTCTTGGTTTATTTTTGCCCTCGTATGCATAATGGTCTTAAGAGTTCTTATCGGAATAGTACAATCGATACATTGGCTCAAGATTGAGGCAAAATTTGCGATCGTTTCTAGCTCGAAATTCATGTGGCACTGTTTGAGGCTTCCTTTGGATTTCTTTTCTCAAAGATACATAGGAGATATTGTCTCACGACAAGAGTCGACTGCAAACATATCATTGGTTTTTATAAAAAAACTAGCACCTATGTTCATCGATTTATTTTCTTTAGTCTTGTATTTGTTTTTCATGATAAATTACAGCTGGAAGTTGACCTTGGTAGGCATTTCGATAACCGTCATAAATATGTTCATTGTTAGATTTATATCTCGGAGAATGGCTGAAATAAAAAAAGCGTCTCTTCCAAACTCTGGTAAACTGATGAGCGTAACATATTCTGCAGTCGAGATGATTGAAACTATAAAATCTACTGGCGCCGAAAATGGATTCTTTGAAAGATGGGCTGGATTTTATGCTAAACAAAACAACTCTGATATATCGATATTTAATTTTTTGAGTTATATAAATTCAATACCAGGTATGATTCAGACAATATCTAGTCTTTTATTGCAAATGCTTGGTATTTTATTGATAATGAGAGGCGAATTCACAGTCGGTATTTTTTCAGCATTTCAAGGTTTACTTTCTGGCTTTAGGGGACCTATCGATAATTTTATGGATGCTTATCAAAGTTTTGTAGGGATAAAAAATGAAATAGATAGGGTTGAAGATGTTCTTGATTACAAACTTGATGTCTCGGCAACTATTGATCCCGCAACATCTGACCATGAATTCTTAGATGGTTCACTAGAGTTAAAAAATGTGACCTTTGGATACAGCCCTCTTGGAAAACCGATAGTAAAAGATTTTTCAATGAAGCTCGAACCAGGTAAATGGGTTGCACTAGTAGGAGGGAGCGGAAGTGGAAAATCTACTATCTCTAAACTAATAATGGGATTATATCAGCCATGGTCCGGAGAAATCCTTTTTAGTGGTAAAAAGAAGACTCAAATCGATCCTTACGTTTTTTATAATCACGTTTCTATGGTTGATCAAGAACGTACATTATTCCACGATACTATAGAAAATAATATAAAAATGTGGGATAAGTCGATTGAAGATTTTTCTATATTTCTTGCGTCTCGTGAAGCAGATATACATAAAACCATTCTTTCAAGAGATGGAGGATATAAACACGTGTTAAGAGAGGGAGGAAAAGATTTTTCAGGAGGGCAATGTCAACGTTTTGAACTAGCACGCGCATTAGCTATAGAGCCTGTTCTTTTGATATTAGATGAAGCAACCTCTGCATTGGATGCGAAAACCGAAGAAAAAGTCATGAATAACATACGGAACATGGGATGTTCATGCGTTGTTATTGCACATCGCCTTTCAAGCATAAGAGATTGCGACCAGATTATAGTTTTAAGATCTGGAAAAATTTATGAATCTGGAACTCACGATGAGCTAATAAAAAATAATGGACTTTATGCAAAGCTTGTCTCTATGGGATGAATGGAGGAGTTTTTATGATTAATGAAGAGAGATTTTTATCTAAACAGATAGGTGATGAAAAAGCGTATGAAGAAGCGTTTTGCGATCTTATTTCTGTTTTAGGAATTAAAGCTTCAAGAAGTTATGAGGTAAAGGGAGAAATATCAAAAATTCTTTCTTATATGGGAGAGTCTATTCCAGAAATACCGGATAATTTAGTTTCTGTTAGTGACCAAATTGAATATATTTTGCGCCCATCGTCTATCATGAAAAGAAGAGTAGAATTAGTTGGAAAATGGTGGAAAGATTGTTGTGGATGTTTATTAGCGATGAATAAAAAGGGAGAAGCCGTATCGATATTTCCCTCAAACTTTGGTGGATACTTTTACTATGGAAAAGATGGAAAAAAGGTAAAAATCAATGAAAAGACGTCGTCAGAATTTGAAACCGATGCATTTTGTTTCTATAAATCATTTCCCCTTAGATCTTTAGAAATAAAAGATTTAATTAAATTTATGATCCAAAATATTTCCGTATCTGATGTTATATTCATTTTGATACTATGTGGAATTTTGCAACTAGTCGGTATGATAATTCCTTATATTACAAACATCATATATAACATAGTTGTACCATCTAATTCGTATTCACTTTTGCAAGCGATATTTTTTACGTATTTTGGTATAACAATCGGGAGACTTTCTCTAAATATAATCAAAAACGTAGTTAAAACTCGAATTCAATTTAAAATGAGTCTAGCAATAAATAGTGCAATAATGATTCGTCTTTTTAGTTTGCCAGCTCGTTTTTTCACCGGATATTCAGCCGGTAATCTATCTAATAGAATAGGACACGTTGCCACTCTATGCGAAACTATATCTGGCTTTTTCTTTTCATCACTAATACCTAGTCTATTTTCTATAGGGTATCTATTTCAGATGTCAGGACAAGCTTCTAGTATGGTTATTCCGGCAATGACGGTTCTTCTGATATCTGTATCTTTCTCAGTTATTATGATATTTGTAAGACAAAACATAAACTTAAAAAAAATGAAACTTGAGCCGAAACTACAATCTTTGGTATTCAGTCTATTCAACGGAATACAAAAAATAAAGATATTCGGTGCTGAGAAACGTGCGTTCTCCATTTGGGCAAAAAGATATTCAGAGCTCGAAAAATTAACTTATGATATTCCAACGGTTGTGAAAATTGCCCCGGTTATAGGTATGGTCATTTCATCTTTTGGGGCGATAGTCTTATATTGGATAGCTGCTAAAAGTCGAATTCCAATTGCTAATTATATGGCATTTAATGTTGCTTACGGGAATGTTAGCATAGCGATGTCTTATTTGACCGATGGAATTGGAAGACTTTCAAGTTTGAGACCTATACTCAAAATAGTTGAACCATTTTTGAAATCAACACCAGAAATTACATCGACAGGTAAGATGGTTCATTCTCTTAGCGGAGATATTGAAATAAGTAATGTAACGTTTAGGTACGAGAAAAATTCCGATACGATACTAAATAATTTGAGCTTAAAAATAAAAAAAGGAGAATATGTAGCAATAGTAGGAAAAACAGGATGTGGAAAATCTACATTATTGCGTCTTTTGTTGGGATTTGAAACTGCAGAAAAAGGAGGAGTATATTTTGATCAAATGGACGTTAGCGATATAGATAAGCGAAGTTTGAGGCAGAAAATTGGAGTAGTTATGCAGAATGGCTCAATTTTTCAGGGAGATATATTTTCAAATATAATAGTAACAGCTCCATGGAAGACTATGGATGATGCATGGGAAGCAGCTCGTCTTGCGGGATTTGATAAAGACATAGAGAATATGCCTATGGGTATGCACACGTTGATATCAGAGGGGTCAGGAGGAATCTCTGGAGGGCAAAAACAAAGACTGATGATTGCTCGTGCATTAATAGGCAAACCTAGGATTCTGTTTTTTGACGAAGCAACTTCGGCTTTAGATAATATCACGCAGAAGATAGTTTCAGATAACATAGATAAACTGCATTGCACGAGAATTGTGATAGCACATAGACTTTCGACCATAAAGAATTGCGATAGAATACTTGTTTTAGATAAAGGTCGCGTAGCAGAAGAAGGAACTTATGATCAATTAATGGAAAAAGAAGGTATGTTTAGAGATTTGGCAAAAAGACAATTAGTTTGATATTAAAAGACTGCACGTTTATTAAAAAAACACGCATCAAAATTAAAATTTAGTAATCTTTACTCCATTCCCAAAGGATTCATATAAACGTTTTTGCCAGAAGGATCTTTTCAGATTCGAGTTCGAATGAAAGTAGATTTTTTATAGGTAAGTTATAATCATTGATATCAAAATTATTTTTTTATTCTATTCATACTCTTCTATACATTCTTTCAAACATTTTGAGACTAATTCTTCTTTCTTCGGTAATTCTAAATTATAGAATCCATAATAATTAGAAAGTAAACCCCAATCACCACCATCTTCGTAAGATTTAAAATCTTCCAATTTCGAATTCAAAATGCAATTTAAAATTTTTTCCTTAACAGCAATTACATTCCCCATTTCATTTTCTAATTTTATCATATTTTCCTGCTTTATATTCTTAATATCATCTCTGATAACCAATCCAAGATTATTCATATCATAGCAACTCAGACCGGTTGGATTTTTTTTGAATCTCAATGACATTAACACCAAAATATAACAGTCAATATTCAATAGCACTTTGCTAATAATCTGGTTTTGCATTATCAACTTTTTTCGCAAAAATGCTGCCCAAACATTCACATATCTGCCATACAAAATTGGTTCTGCGCCGGCAGGTTCTGGATAGATAAAACAGAGAAGTTGCAAATATCTCAAGGCATTTTCAATATCAATTTTTTCTCTGTGACAAATCCTGTTTTGTCCGAATTAACAACAAGCATGCCATTGGACTTATTAATTTGAAATATGTTATATCTGTTGTATTTGAGGCGTTTCAGAATCTCTCTGGCGCCTTTGGGTATGCGTTTACTCTTAGATAATAAAGTAAACTTGGATTCAATGTTACTTTCCGCCTGCAGTTGTTTGACAAGTTGAATAATATCATCATCAGATTTTTTATTTTTCTCACAGAGAAAGGCAAGATCTCCAAGATAAATTATTATATTTTCGGGAAATTACTGTTCTAAATATTTTAAACCGTATTTTCCAACTATACCGATACCATTTAAATATCTAAGATTGTTAACCAATCCACCATCCAATTCCTTTTTTTTTTCTGCTTCAAATTTGTCATACTTTATTTTTCTAGTTTTATATGTACTAAATATTTTATTCTTTATAAATTTAAAAATATCAAACATTTTAACATTCCCCCTCAAAAAAAGCAATTTGTCGATATATAATAGATTATTATAAATAATTTTTTAAAAAAAGTTAAATTTGACAGAATGACAATATTCTTTGTTCCACGCAAGTATGTTTTTATTTTTTAGAAAAGCAGAGAATTAGTTGAATAAAATAATGTGAAAATAACATATGATATCACAGGGTTAAAAGTTTTTCGGAGGATGTCATATGAACATTTTTTTGCCAGAGGGCTTTTTTTTGGATTCAAAAGAAAATAAACATTTTATGAGCGAATCATATTTATTAACAGCAAAATCTTTAGGAAGTATTTTGGAAGCGAAAGCAATATTGTGCGACAAAGATCATAACCTCATTGTTGACTTGAACTGCATGGAAGGCTTTATTCCTCGTGAGGAGACATCTATTGGAATTCGTGAGGGAACGACTAAAGATATAGCGATAATCTCTAGAGTAAATAAGACGGTTTGTTTTATAGTAAACTCGATTGAAAAAACGAAAAATGGAAAAAATGTTGCAATTCTTTCAAGGAGAGTAGCGCAAGAAATGTGCCTTGAGCAAAAAATCTCCAAATTAGTTCCCGGGGATGTCATAGATGCTATTGTTACGCACATGGAAAGTTTTGGCGCATTTGTAGATATTGGATGCGGAATCATATCATTTTTGCCGATCGACATGATATCAGTATCGAGAATTTCTCATCCGAATGAGCGATTTAAAAACGGTATGAAAATAAAAGTTATTGTCAGATCAATCTCTGGTGATAGGGTTAATTTGACGCACAAAGAACTTTTAGGCACGTGGGAGGAAAACTGCAAAAAATTAGGAATTGGGCAGACGGTCACCGGAGTTGTGCGATCAATCGAAGATTATGGAATCTTTGTCGAGTTAACCCCAAACCTAGCGGGCTTGGCTGAGCCGAAAGAAGGAATTTCAAAAGGTCAACAAATAAGTGTCTATATAAAGAATATAATTCCAGAGAAGATGAAAATAAAACTAGTCATCATAGAAAGTTTTGAATCCAAACTCCAGCTTTCTCCATTTAAATACTTCTTCCACGAACCACACATGGATGAATTTGTTTATTCTCCTAGTTCGTGCTCAAAAATTATAAAGACAGACTTCAAAAATGATATCATTAGAATATAGAACTACAATGATTCTAAAACACTCAAAAACAAATACATCTCTCAATTGCTGCGTTTAAAACGTAGAACACTAGCATCTTTTGCATTAATAAGAATTTTAATATTTTTTTCAATTTCCTTCTTCAAATATCCCAATTGTTTTTCAGAAAAAACAACTCCATAAAATACTGAGTTTTTAAGTTCATCTTTCTTATTTTCCGACTCGTCAAACAATTTATAGGCGAGTTTCCATGCACATTCAAAAGCATAACTCCAATTATCACTCTGAATGTTTTCTTTTGCACTTATATCATTTTCGCATTCGCAAACCAAATCATCGTATGGTTTCACAATACCATTTAACATACATTTATAGGGCTCACTTGTGAGACCACTTTCTACTGGTATAAAATAAGCACGTGAACCAAAACTGATTCTGTTAAGCTTACTCAGGGTAATATAAGCATTTACATACATCTTGTAACCATTTTTCAAATCCAACACCAATAATCCAACATTTTTCTTTTGATTATTAACTTCAACTTCTTGAGTAGTAAATGTTAAATTCTTTTCTATATGATCAATCACACCTTGAATCGTTATGCCGTTCCTAATTTTATCAATTATACTTCTATGAAGTCCCATATTTGCGACAAGCTCAATACCGCCAGCAGTTAACGTAGTACCAGCAACCCCACCAGCACCGTAAGTTACGCCATTAGGTACATTCGGTATAATCGTGTTCGACTTCGGGGATTTTCCAAGGTTACTCTTTAAAGATACTGGCTTATTTCCGGTCAAGCTCTTAGAAGCGCCAATAGCACCCGAGTTTTTACTCGGTTTCTTATCTTGTTTACCGTTTGCAGAATTTTTATCTTTAGAACCATGTCTATCTCCAGATGGTGAAGTGCTACCTTCACTACGAGGTCTCTTTTTGCCAAGAAAATTTTTATTTCCACTTGACTTTCTACTTTTGTTCCTCGAAGGCGCGTCAAGTTTATTGTCACCGAGCTTGCTATTAATATTTGCTTGCCCCCCCTTTGATATTATCTTAACATTACCACCATTTCCACTTCCGACCGCCAAAGATGACGCAAACGAAGATAACGCTGCAACCAATGACGCAATAATTCTTTTATTTTTCATGACAATCTCCTCCTCAAATTTAAAATGCACAAAAAAACGACAGCATAGGGCGAAATAGCACATCAA
This sequence comes from uncultured Clostridia bacterium, assembly GCA_947165155.1. Taxonomy (GTDB): domain Bacteria; phylum Bacillota; class Clostridia; order Oscillospirales; family Acutalibacteraceae; genus Improbicoccus. Next base: position 10,275 of record CAMUZI010000022.1, read on the forward strand.
TGAATCGCATCCCCAAGACCTACTTAGCTTAAATTGTACATCATATCAAGTGGAATAGTCAAGTGCTTACTAGTTGATAAATAGCACAATGTATAGTAACATACGACTGATTATTATGTGCTTAGTACACATTTAGAGGTGGATCAGCAATTATGAAAAAAAGTATATATATTAAATTTTATATTGCTCTGTTTTTTTTAGGATTGATAGTGTTAAGCATAACTGGCGTGTTAGTATGGAGGCAACTTTACAACGCCAAAATCGATGATTTTAAAGAAAAAGCCGAACAAGTCTTAGCTGGTATTAGTTTTAGCATTGATGCGAGTAAAATTGAAAAATATAGACTTTCTATGAAAATAGATGACGAGTATCGTGAAATTGTAAGATCTCTTGATAAGATTAAAGATGAAGTGGGAGCAAAAGGATTGTTTATAGAAGCGCCGTTCGATCATGATAATGCTATATACGTCTATGCAACTACCGAATATGGAGATGGAATTGAAGATAGTGTTATGGGAAGACATTTGCTTGGTGAAAAAATTCGGATGGGGGAATGGAGTACTCAAATGTTTTCGGGTGATGAAAATTACAAGAAAAGTGATGTATATGGAAAATCAAGTAAGCATGGATATGTTTGTACGGCGGTCAAAACCATAAAAAATTCAGAAAGTAAAGTTATTGCATTTGTTGGAATAGATTATGATATGTATGATGAAATAAAAATAGTAAATCGCGAAGTAATTAAATTTTTTATTAATTTAATACTATCGTTTTTTATGAATCTTACCTTGACTGTACTTGTTGCACAATGGGTTGTTATAAATCCTATAAGAAAAATTACGAATTCAGTAAAGAATCTGATGAATGAAGGACAAAACAAAATAATAGCTAAAAAAATTTATGTAAAAAATAAGGGAGACGATATTGAAATTTTAGTTAACAGCTTCAACAGAATGATAGTTGATTTGAATACGTATACTGAAAATATAAAGAAAATCAACGCTGAAAAAGAACAGATATCTACAGAATTAAACATAGCGACTCAAATTCAGACCTCTTTAATTCCGCATACGTTTCCCGCTTTTCCTGAATTAAAAGAAATTGATATATATGCAAGTTCAAAGCCGGCTAGAAGGGTTGGAGGAGATTTTTATGACTTCTTTCTGGTTGATGATAACCATATAGCATTTGTAATAGCAGACGTCGCAGGAAAGGGGATATCGGCTGCTTTGTTCATGGTAATAGCAAGGACTCTCATAAGAAACGAAACTTCATTAGATAAAACTCCTGGTGAAATACTCAAAAACGTTAATGCTGAAATGTGTGTTGAAAACGATCTTGGAATGTTTTTGACTTTGTTCTTTGGAATTTTAAACTATAAGACCGGAAGAATTAAATTTTCGAACGCCGGGCACCTGAAGCCAATATTGAAATCTAAAAATGATAAATTCAAAGAATTGGAAGTTAAGAAAAATTTTGTGATCGCTGGAATGCCAAATTTAGAGTTTAAAAATGAAGAACTTAAACTCAGAAAAGGAGACATATTGTTTATGTACACCGACGGCATAACTGAATGCTCTAATAAGCAATCACAAAATTGGGGAATTCATAATCTAATTAACACATTAAACAGAATAAATACCGAGGAATGTTCTCTAAAAAACATTATCGAAGTGATTCAGCAAGAAACCTCACACTTCTCAGATAATAAACAGTCGGATGACGAAACGATGCTCATAATAAAATACAACGGCTCCTAAATTTGAAATCATAACAGCTACAGCTCAAACAAGACTGATGACATTTCGCCAAAAATCATTGAAGCATCTAGCATAAACCTTCAGTCACCTCAAATGATGGCCTTTTCATCGCAAAATAAGCATAATGAGCACCAACCCGAAACATTTTTAGTACTCCACTGATGTCGCAAACACAATCTGCTCAGAAAAAATTGGATAAACTTGACTGCTAAAAAATACAATTCAATTAACAGGTTGCTCTACTACTTTAAATTTTACAACTTTCAAATCTGGATAGTCAATCTTTAGTTTAGAAACAAGCTTCTCAATATGTGGCTTGATTGCAGCCTGTAAATATCCATATTCCTCATTGAAATCGAGTCCCTCAAATACCGAACCCTTTAAATCATCCTCTGTATTTGAATAAGTCAATTGACATAAAGCATTGGTATAATCTACAACAAATGATAAGGGTTGGTCAAAAGCATCCTTAAGTTCACCATAACCAGCAAGACTATCGTACTTATATTGTGTCAAAAAACAAGTCCCTGCTTTGAGATTACTACTCTGTACATTTTCATCACCATCCTTAAAAAACGCTTTGTGCTCAACACTAAACTTTTCAGGCATATTATTATAAGGTACAGCGTAAGCATGTACAAACATTTTTTTATTATTTTTTAAATCTAATTCCAAAAGAGCGACATCTTGACCATCAACTTTTTTGGTAACAAATCTCGTGTTTTTTTCAAAATAATCGATTACACCTTGAACTGTTATACCATACCTAATTTTGTCAATTATACTTCTATGAAATCTCTTATTTGCGACAAGCTCAATACCGCCAGCAGTTAACGCAGTACCAGCAACCCCACCAGCACCGTAAGTTACGCCATTAGGCACACGCGGTATAATCGTGTTCGACTTCGGGGATTTTCCAAGGTTACTCTCTAAAGATACTGGCTTATTTCCGGTCAAGCTCTTAGAAGTGCCAATAGCACCCGAGTTTTTACCCGGTTTCTTACCTTGTTTACTATTTGCAGAATTTTTATCTTTAGAACCATGTCTATCTCCAGATGGTGAAGTGCTACCTTCACTACGAGGTCTCTTTTTGCCAAGAAAATTTTTATTTCCACTTGACTTTCTACTTTTGTTCCCCGAAGGCACGCTAAGCTTATTACCATCGAGTTTACTATTAATATTTGCTTGCCCCCCCTTTTGATATTGTTTTAACATTACCTCCATTTCCTACTGCCATAGATGACGCAAATGAAGATAACGCTGCAACCAATGATGCAACAATTCTTTTATTTTTCATGATATTTTCCCCCTCAAATTTAAAATGCACAAAAAACCAAATGCCTAGGTTAAAACAGTACATAAATGAATCGCATCCGCTAAAATCCATCCGGTTTGCGTTGTACATCATATTAAGTGAATAGTCAAGTGTTTATTAAATTAATGATTTCACAGTACTTAAGATCTTTTCGGGGTTGGCGCGTCCTTTAGTCTGTGCCATAACCTTTCCAACCAACGCCTGAATTGCTTTTTCTTTGCCATTTTTATAATCTTTTACCGCTTCAGTGTTTTGAGATAAAACATCTTTGCAAATCTTATCTAAATCAAATGAGTCATCAGAGATAAAATTCTTAACTTCTTCTTTTACTTCAACTCCACTAATTTATCCCCGAATCTTAAAATTTTCAAATCTAGATTACTTCCTACCAGTTTATTAAAATGTTCTTCGATGTGTGATCTGATTTCCGATTTTATATAGCATATCTGATCCCAAGAAAATGTAACTTTTTCAAATTCTGAATTCTCACTGCTAGTATTGCCAAACAAATTGACTAAAGCATAAACGTAAGCATCAACAATTTGCGATTTCTCACCATCGGAATTATAATTAGCACAAGGTTCAAAACCTTCAAACCATTCCACAAGATAACTTCCAAGGCCTAGATCATGTTTACCAGGTGAACTTTTGAGTTCCTCAGTTATCAAAATCCAATCAATCCAATCATAATACACTGATGTACCATATATATAAGTGCGCACAAACATTTTTTTACCATTTTTCAAATCTAATTCCAAAAGAGCAATCTCTTGACCATCAACTTTTTCGGTAACAAATTGCGTGTTGTTCTTGAAATAATCGATTGCACCCTGAACTGTTATTCCATACTTAATTTTGTCAAATATACTTCTCTTGAATACCTTACTCAAAATCGCAACACCAGCTGTCACAGCGCCACCAACAAGAACCGGCACACCAACGCCGTAAGTTACGCCATTAGGTACATTCGGTATAATCGTGTTCGACTTCGGGGATTTTCCAAGGTTACTCTTTAAAGATACTGGCTTATTTCCGGTCAAGCTCTTAGAAGCGCCAATAGCACCCGAGTTTTTACTCGGTTTCTTATCTTGTTTACCGTTTGCAGAATTTTTATCTTTAGAACCATGTCTATCTCCAGATGGTGAAGTGCTACCTTCACTACGAGGTCTCTTTTTGCCAAGAAAATTTTTATTTCCACTTGACTTTCTACTTTTGTTCCCCGAAGGCACGCTAAGCTTATTACCATCGAGTTTACTATTAATATTTGCTTGCCCCCACATTGATATTGATTCAACATTACCTTCATTTCCTACTGCCATAGATGACGCAAATGAAGATAATGCTGCAACCAATGATGCAACAATTCTTTTATTTTTCATGATATTTTCCCCCTTAAATTTAAAATGCACAAAAAACCAACTGCCTAGGTTAAAACAGTACATAAATGAATCGCATCCGCCAAAGCCAAATCAGTCTCGATTGTACATCATATTAAGTGAATAGTCAAATGTTTATTAAATTAATGATTTCATAATACTTAAGATCTTTTCGGGGTTGGCGCGTCCTTTAGTTTGTGCCATAACCTTTCCAACCAACGCCTGAATTGCTTTTTCTTTGCCATTTTTATAATCTTTTACCGCTTCAGTGTTTTGAGATAAAACATCTTTGCAAATCTTTTCTAAATCAAATGAGTCATCAGAGATAAAATTCTTAACTTCTTCTTTTAAATCAAAACCGTTTTCTAAACACTTTGAAACTACTTTTTGTGCATTCGAATTGCTTATTTTATCTTCACTTATTAAATTTCCAAGATATTTCAAATCATCGGTAGATACTGAAATATCGAATTTTTCTTTCTCCACCTCAGTTTTCAAATAGCTAAATATAGGTCCAACAATTATTGACGCTATTTTATCAGGTACTTTGCAATCTCTGATTACTTCGTCAAAATAATCTGAAACGTTTACATACTTTATAATCAAACGAGCAAATTTCTCCGAGATCCCTAAATTTAAGTAATAGTCATATCTTTCTGAAAACAGTTTTGGCATTTCCTTCTTTATATCATCAAGTTCTTTTTCAGTTACGCATATACTCAACAAATCGGGTTCAGGAAAATAACAATACTCGCTAGCATTTTCCTTATTTCTCATACTTTCGGTCATTCCCGAAGCCTCATTGAATCTTCTGGTTTCTTGCTCAATAGGCAAGCCACCTTCGAGCGCATCAGATTGACGTTCATACTCATACGCAATAGCCTTAGAAATAAACGAAATGGAGTTCATGTTCTTTATTTCTACTCTGGTTCCCAATTCATTTGAATTGCTCGGCTTGACAGAAACGTTAACATCACATCTAATCGAACCCTCTTGCATTCTCGCAGAGGAAATTTTCAAATATCTTGCAAAGAGTTGCAATTTTTCAATATACTCCTGTGCTTCATCTGCGCTGGATATATCCGGTTCGCTAACAATCTCAATCAATGGAACTCCGCCACGATTATAGTCAACATAAATACCATCTGAATGTCTTTTAATTTTACCCGCATCTTCCTCTATGTGAATATGATTTATACGAATCTTTTTACCACTCTCTAACTGAACGAAACCACCACTGCACAGAGGCAAATCATTTTGGGAAGTTTGAAAATTTTTCGAAAGATCAGGATAAAAATAGCACTTTCTTTCCATTTTTGAAAATGAATTTATCTTACAATTGAGAGCTAATCCCATTCTTATGGCATATCTAACAGCTTGTTTATTCAAAATAGGAAGAGTTCCGGGTGCACCTATGCAAATCGGACAACAATTCTCATTAGGAGAATCTCCGAAATTCACCCTGCACTTACAAAATAACTTTGAAAGTGTTGATAACTCTATATGAGTTTCCATACCACAAACTAAATCATACTTCATACTGAACTCCTCCTATGATTTTTGCACAAAAATTCTCTTTTTCGTAAACATTTGCTACGTTAAAAATAAGATCATCCGACCACTGTTTACCAAGAATCTGCAATCCAATCGGTAAATTATTAGAATCATATCCACAAGGTACAGAAATTGCCGGAAGTCCTGCAATATTCGCCGGAACAACACATATATCAGCAAGCTGCATTTTTAAAGGATCACCTTCAGCATAGTTGAAACCAAATGCCGTCGTAGGGGAGGCGGGCATCATAAGAACATCGAACTCTGTAAATCTTTTATTGAATGAATCAATTACCATATTTCTCAAATTAAGAGATTTTTTATAAAGTGCTTTGTGTCCTGCACTCAAAACATAAGAACCTACCAAAATTCTTCGTTTAACTTCTTCACCAAACGCAATTGAACGAGTCCTAGTCATCAGATCATCAATATCTTTGTACGGACCATCATATTTATATCCATACCGAATACCATCAAAACGAGACATGTTAGAAGCAGTTTCAGCTCTTCCCAAAACACAATATATAGGCATAGAAAGATCCAATTCAGGAAACTCAAAAAACGAAACAGAAGCACCTAATTTTTCATAGAACTTGACTGCGTTTTCAACTGCATTATAAGTTTCCTCATCTGAGCCATAAAAACAATTTGTGGGAACTCCTATCTTCAGGCCCTTAATCTCATTTTCAAGGCAGTTAAGTGTAGGCTTTCGTTTAATTGGAGAACAACGTTCATCTTTTGGATCATAAAACGATAGAAGGTCAAACAAAATCGATGCATCTTCTACAGAAATTGTAAGGGGCCCAACACAATCCAAACTTGAGGCAAGAGGAATAAGCCCATATCTAGAAATAGCACCATAAGTGGGCTTAAATCCTACGATTCCACAAAATGAGGCGGGCTGACGTATCGAACCACCCGTATCGCTTCCAATTGAAAATGTCGCCAAACCAGAAGCAACAGACGCACATGCGCCACCAGAACTCCCTCCTGCAACTCTTGTCTTATCATGCGGATTTTTAACTGGTCCGAAATATGAAGTCTCGTTTGAAGACCCCATAGCAAATTCGTCTAAATTAGCCTTCCCTAAAAGAATACATCCAGCCTTTTTTAAAACATCATAAACGGTAGAATCATAAACAGGATAGTAATTTTCGAGCATCTTTGAGGCACATGTAGTACGAATTCCTTTTGTCGAAAAATTATCCTTAAGTGACATCGGAATTCCTTCTAAAATACCGATTTTTTCTCCATTTCTTATTTTATCATCTACTTTTTTAGCACTCTCAATAGCAGATTCTTCAGTAACCGTAATAAAAGCATTGAGATCACTTTTTTTTATCTCACTAAGATACCAATTCACTAGCTCCAAACAAGATACCTTCTTAGATACCAATGCTTTATGCGTTTTTAATATAAGACTTCTACTCATAACAACCTCAACTCAATTAGAATGATTTTTAACAAAAAAGAAGCCATCTCTATTTGTTCCACCGCTCAGTAATTCATCCCTGATACACTTTTCATATTCTATATTTGACAACTCTCTGTGAACAAAACTAACATCACAATCAGTAGCTATTGATGAATCTTTACACTCAGAGACCTTATTTCCAAAATTTATTATACTATCCATACCTTCCATGAGCTTAGGTATCTCATCATCAGTGAATTCCAAGCGCGAAAGCTTACATAACTTCAAAAATTCTTCTCTATTAACCAAGAATTACCCCCTAATCCTTATATGTACTTCTCTAAGTTGTTCCTCTGAAACACTATTAGGTGCTCCCATCATAAGATCTTGTGCATTGCTATTCATTGGAAAAGGTATAACTTCGCGTATACTACTCGAACCTGAAAGGAGCATTATCATTCTTTCGATGCCGGGAGCCATTCCAGCGTGAGGAGGAGCTCCATAACATAGCGCATTATATAATGAAGAAAATTTACTTACAACTTCTTCTTTTGAGTATCCAGCAATTTCAAAGGCTTTTAACAAAATCTCAGGATCATGATTTCTTACAGCTCCAGATGATAACTCAATTCCATTACAAACAATATCATACTGATAAGCCAGAATATCCAACGGATTTTTATTAATCAGATCATCCATTCCGCCCTGTGGTATAGAAAATGGGTTGTGAGTAAACACTATGTTCCCATTTTCATCACTTTCGTACATGTTGAAATCAGTTACATAACAGAAAAAAAACTCATTTTCATCTATGAGACCAAGTTCCCTTCCTAATCGATTTCTTATTTCTCCCGCATGAATCTGTGCCGATTCGCTTGATATAAAAAACACGACTGAATTTGAACGTACATCTGCTAATTTGTTAAATTCATTTCTTTTTATCTCTGGAATGAACTTATTGATCGGACCCGAGGGGTTCATATTCTCATCGTATTTAATATATCCTAACCCTTGAAGACCTATCTCTTTTGCAAAATCGGTCATCTTATCGAAAAATTTTCTTGCACATCCAGAGGCATTATGAACAGTTATTCCTTTTACTATTTTTCCATCAAATGGAGCAAAACCAGAACCTAGGAAAACAGAACTCAAATCGACTATAACTAGCGGATTTCTCAAATCTGGTTTATCGGTTCCGTATTTTTCCATCGATTCTCTATATGATATTCTAGGAAACGGGATATTTGTTACTTTTTTTCCATTTCCAAAGGCTTTAAATAAATCATAGAGTATTTGTTCTCCTACTGAAAGAACATCTTCTTGTTCCACAAACGACATCTCAAAATCAAGTTGATAAAACTCTCCAGGAGACCTATCAGCGCGGGAATCTTCATCTCTAAAACACGGAGCTATCTGATAATACCTATCAAAACCTGAAATCATAAGAATTTGCTTAAAAATCTGAGGTGCCTGTGGAAGAGCATAAAATTTGCCCTTATATTTCCTACTTGGAACAAGATAATCTCTGGCGCCCTCAGGAGATGATGCAGACAAAATAGGAGTATGAATCTCTTTAAATCCGAGATCATACATTTTGTTTCTTAAAAAATGCAGTATCTCCGTTCGGAGGTTTATTATACTTTTATTTTTTTCATTTCTTAAATCCAAAAATCTATATTTTAAACGAAGTTCTTCTTTAACACCATCGGACTCATCAATTTCGAAAGGAAGTGGGGCGCATTTACCTAAAACGGAAATCGAATCTGCATATAGCTCAAACTCACCGGTTTTTATCTTCTTATTTATCATTTCCTTCTCGCGAAGACGCAACTTACCAGAAATCGAAACCGCACTCTCTTTTGATACTCTGTTTAATAAATCATCATTACTTACAATCTGCAAAATCCCAGAAGAATCACGCAAATCCATGAATGTAACCCCACCGTGATCTCTTATCGAGGAAACCCAACCTGCAACTTTTATGGTCTTACCGACTAAACTTGAATTTACATCTGTACACTTACAATTTCTATACATAAAATCACCTTTTCTTAAAATTTTTAATAGATTTAAGACGCGAAAAATCTTCTCGTTCCTTTTCCTCCAGGGAGTTTCCCAAATTTTTCACTATCTTTGTAAATTTAGGAATAATAGAATTCTTAAGCGCATTAGCTCTTTTTTTAGTCTTATTTATAACATGTGCTAACCTATAAATGCTATTTTCCACCTCTGCATACTGAATGGTCAATCTAACAACTTTCTGAAAGTTTAAATAAGCTTCATCCAAAAAAGAATTGGACCCATAAAGACCATACGGTGGAATTGTATTATTTTCGTCAGAGAATGTAAAAATAGGAATTTCTACCCCCATAACACTTCTGAACGACAAATTCAAATTATTCTTTATGGGAACAGACATAGAAATCTCTTGACAATTCTTGAGTGAAACGTTTGCCTGCTGAAGTGAAAGATATGCTTCTCTATAAACACCATCTATCTCCTTTTTTATAGAATCAGCTCTAGAAACAAGAGCCATAAGCTCCTTAATAAGTATGTTCTGTTTTTTATCTAAAAGAGAAAAACCGGTTTTAGCAAAATTTAGATACTTCTTTGAAGAAATCAAATTTCCCTTTGTAACAGCAATCTGAGAATCCATAAAAATCACCTCATTTTTTTGACTAGCATATCTTGTTTTACTACTTAAAATAAAAACCAATTCGAGCAAAATTCAGACACTTCTTTAAAGAAATCAAATTTCCTTTTGTAACAGCAATCTGAGAATCCATAAAAATCACCTCATTTTTTTGACTAGCATATCTTGTTTTACTACTTAAAATAAAAACCAATTCGAGCAAAATTCAGACACTTCTTTAAAGAAATCAAATTTCCTTTTGTAACAGCAATCTGAGAATCCATAAAAATCACCTCATTTTTTTGACCAGCAT
>CAMUZI010000023.1 GCA_947165155.1 uncultured Clostridia bacterium
TATCTTGAATTACTATTTACTTGAACATCATTTTTTGCAAATCGTGAATTTTAACGATTTAAATACTGCTTGGTGAAATTCTAATTCGGTTGGATACCTTTCAATTATATTATTTATAACTTTATCAATATATTTCATAAAAACTCCTCAAAATATCTTGAATTACTATTTACTTGAACATCATTTTTTGCAAATCGTGAATTTTAACGATTTAAATACTGCTTGGTGAAATTCTAATTCGGTTGGATACCTTTCAATTATATTATTTATAACTTTATCAATATATTTCATAAAAACTCCTCAAAATATCTTGAATTACTATTTACTTGAACATCATTTTTTGCAAATCGTGAATTTTAACAATTCAAATGCTGCTTGATAAAAACTTCAATTTGGTGGGATATCATTCAATAAATTCTATCAAAATTACCATGACTATTCCGACCTACCATTTATATAATCTTCAATTTGCTTATCATTAGGATTATTAAAAAAAGTATATGTGTCATCTTGCTCAATTAATTCACCATCTTTGAAGAACGCGGTACTATCTGAAATTCTGGCGGCCTGTTGCATATTATGAGTAACCATCACGACAGTATATTTCTTCTTTAGGTTTAATATCAAGTCCTCAATCTTTAAAGTGGAACTTGGATCTAGAGCAGAAGTAGGTTCATCCATTAGTAAAATTTTGGGTTTAACCGCTAAAGCTCTTGCAATACACAATCTTTGCTGTTGCCCACCAGAAAGATCTAAAGCACTCGAATGTAAGCGATCTTTCATCTTGTCCCAAAGATATACGGATTTTAACACTGATTCGACTATTTCCTCGAGAACGGCTTTTTTACGTATACCATGCGATCTAGGACCATATGATATATTATCAAATATACTCATCCTAAATAAATTCGGACGCTGAAATACCATACCTACTTGTTTTCTCAAGAGAGTTACATCAACATCTTTATCATAAACGTCCTGATTGTCGACTAATACTTCACCTTCAACTCTGCAATTATCATAAAGATCGTTCATTCTATTTATAGACCGTAAACACGTTGATTTGCCGCAACCAGAGGAGCCTATGAACGACGTAACTTCATTTTCCTTGATGCTCACATTTACATTCTTTAAAGCCTGAAAGTCGCCGTAAAATAAACTCAAATCTCTTATTTTTACGATTTCACAATGCTCCATTTGACTTCCTAAACCATTATACTTTAGATATTTCTGAAAGTTTAAAATACAAATGCGCAGAATTCGGAGAATCTATCAGCGCAACCTTCACCGAACTAGATACAACATTCAAACCAAGTACAATTCCCAAACCATTTGGAGTATTTACAACATCATCAACCTTAGGCATCTCCTTTTTGAGCGAAGCATATATTCTTTCCTCGTATGCTAAACAACACATAAGACATCCACAAAGACCCGTAAATTTTGAACTATCAGTCATCAAATCTTGCGCAGAGGCTGATTCTGCATTTACTTTTTTTAAGTCAACCAAAAAAGAATTGCAACATATACCTCTCCCACATACACCGACTCCTCCGACAAATCTTGCAACTTCTCTTCTGCTAACATGCTTAAATTCAATCAATATTTTCAAACTTTCGGATATCTTTTTAACGAGAATGAATAAATCTATATAATCTTCAGATGCGAAATAAGCATAGACTTTTTTCTTATCAAACGAGTATTCCACAGAAATAATCTTTATCGGATATCGATATTTTTTTGTTATTCTAGATACTTCCTCTTTTATTTTTTCTTCTTCTAATTCGATCTTATCAAGGCGTCTAAATTCTTTTATGTTCAATTTCTTAAAGGTTCCTTCGCCTATTGTTCTCGGATAGCTAAAGACATTTTTTTTTTCGAAGATTATCGGTTTGACAATCCTCTGAATTCCATCTACGCAAACCATACATAACTTTCCGATGTCAAAAACTCCGGATTTAAAAACAAACCTTTCTATTCTCTTTAGACGGCGCGTTTGAACTGCAACAATTTTTATAAACATCCAAAACTCTTAACAAAATATTCTAAATCATACCAAAAACTCTGACCTTTATATTATATCACACAAAAACAAGATCTCAGAGAACAAGATACGTATTTTGGTTTCTATTTACCGAAAAATTCTTCATAATTATGTGTTTTTTATGTCTGTCAGAAAATAAATTTAATATAATTGTATATTTATTTCTATTAAATTCAAAAAAAATTATTAGGTACACTCCTTTCTCTCTTTTATTCTTCGATAATTTCGTATGGTTCTAGACAATTTATTCAGCCAACGTATTTTAGTTTTATTTTTATTCGTTCAATTTTAGAAAAACTACAAAAATGCTCCGAAATTTTCAAATCAGAGCTTGTTAATTCATTCGTCATCAGATGCTTCAGTTTCCTCCTTCTATTCTTCGATGATTTCGCATGGTTCTAGACAATTTATTCAGTAAACGTATTTTAGCTTTATTTTTATTAGTTCAATTTTAGAAAAACTACAAAAATGCTCCGAAATTTTCAAATCAGAGCTTGTTAATTCATTCGTCATCAGATGCTTCAGTTTCCTCCTTCTATTCTTCGATGATTTCGCATGGTTCTAGACAATTTATTCAGTAAACGTATTTTAGCTTTATTTTTATTAGTTCAATTTTAGAAAAACTACAAAAATGCTCCGAAATTTTCAAATCAGAGCTTGTTAATTCATTCGTCATCAGATGCTTTAGTTTCCTCACTGTCTTCTTCACAATTGCATTTATGATTTTTCTTGTTAATTACCCCTTCATATTTCATTGAAGATAATGCGCTCAATATTTGTGTTCTTATATCTTCTGCGCCAGACGCTCCAGCAGGCAAAAATATTACATGATTTCCATATTTTGCAAAAGTATGTAACGCGTCTAGATATTGCTCCGTCAACAATATGCTCATTATATCTTTTTCACTCAGACCACTAGTTTTCAACTCATTAAACGATTCGCTTAGCCCATCGACTATTGCCTTACGCTGATTCGCAATTCCTTCACCGTGTAATCTATCTTTTTCTGCATCTGCCTCTGCCGCCGTAACTATCTTTATTTTATCGGCATTTGCAAGTTCCTGAGCAGCACATTTTTGCCTCTGGGCTGCGTTTATCGCGTTCATCGAATCCTTGACTTGCTCGTCTGGTTCAATCGAAGTTATTAATGTTTTAATTATTATATATCCATACTCTGACATCTCATTTGAAACTGTATCGAAAACATCAAGTGCTATATCATCCTTTTTTTCATATGACTCATCCAGTGTGTACTTTGGCAAAGAAGATCTTATTGCATCCTCAACATACGACTGGATCTGAGCATTCGGTGTTGAAAGTTTATAATAAGCATCGTCCACCTTATTGCTGTCGACTTTAAATTGCACCGCGAGATCGAGTACTACAAAGACGTTATCTTTCGTTTTAGTCTCGATCTCGATATTATTTTGTTGAACTCGCAAACTCAAAGTTTTAGCTATCCTATCTATTCCAAAAGGGAGGCGAAAATGCAACCCAGCATGAGCTACTTTCTTGAATTTTCCAAACCTTTCTATTATTCTAACAGTTTGGTGTCTAACGACGTAATAAGATGAAAACACAGCTACCGCGATAAATGAAATTACAAACAGCAAGAACATCAAGATAAGAAATCCGAGCATATCCATATGAAACTCCAACGAAAACGAATTCCGTGTAATTGTAGATTAATTCAAAATATTTATCAACTGTCAATGGAATAAAACTATATTGATATCATCATTGAAGAATCAACTTAATATTTTTACTATTTTCCCAATCATTTATGATTTCTACAAGTTTTTTTAGTCTTGATTGCCCTATTTTAGGCCCAAATCCAAATAATTTCTTACCACTACTTTTAATAAATCCCCACATATCTAGAAATGCGTTACGAACATTAAATCAATATAACATTTTTACCACTTTCCCAATCATTTATGATTTCTACAAGTTTTTTTAGCCTTGACCGCCCTATTTTAGGTCCAAATCCAAATAATTTCTTACCACTACTTTTAACAAATTCCCCCATATTCAGAAATGCATTACGAACATTATCCTTTGTGATATCTTTATACTTGTTACACCATCCCTCGAGTCCTTTTGTTTCATTATTGCTGAAATAGTTCGAGATTTCCTCTGAGATGTTATTAATTCCATTTTCTTGACACATGTCTGCTATTTTTCTAGTTTCATCACGTATTTTTGTGAGCATTTTCTTTGCGTAATCCATGGCAGTTTTAATTTTTTTGGCTGTTTGAGTATTCAGATTAAATTTTTTGATTTTCTCCTTGTTTTTCATTTTTGAATAAAACTTAAGTACCTTTTCGCATTGTTCAATTATCTTGTTAACCCTGGAATTTTTGAGTTTATACTCTCTTACACTTTTCAAAAATAATGTTTTTTCCTTAATTGATTGATTATGCTTATCGGTATTGTGGACACCATAAGGAGTATTAAAACTTTCAAAATCAAGAGTATCAGAATTTTTAGAATTCCTATCAATGTTATTATTGGACTTAATATATTTTTTCACTTTGTCTGCAAACGCCATGAGGCCCCGATTTGGCATTTTATGTTTGACACCTTGCGAGTTGTTTTCTACTTTTTCACAAAAAGCAACAATATGATCCCAAAATTTAAGTAAAAAAATATCTGATGTTCCAATTTGCTTATCCTTCAAAAGTACGCTAACCTCTTCATTAAATTTTTTAATAGCTTTATCGATCTCTTTACTAGCACTCTTATCATATCCCGTAGGTGCTGAACATTTGCTGTCGTTACATTTATTGCAATCATCCGTATTGTAAAGTGTTATGTCTTTCATGCTCAATCACCTCACAAAAAAAGATTTTTAGTTTCATGTACAAGAAAAATACAATTTAATTATGTAGTATTACGGAGAAAATGTCAATATTGCACGAACAAATAACCAAAGAAACACATTTTGTTAAGATTCTTTGTCGATTGACTATCTATTCATTGGAGGGTAGAATCCCGAAAGTTCATGTGCTGCTTGAAAGCCCTGAATTGAATTCGTCGTTGTTTTATTGTCGGGTGATGTAAATGGAAACCATAGGTGAGAAGTTGAGGTTATTGCGTTCACGTAAAGGATTAACACAAGGAGCAGTGGCGTCAGGAATTGGAGTAGAGCGTTCGACCTATTCCTATTATGAGCTTGGAAAAACATTGCCGGATTGGAATATGATTAAGAAGCTAGCCAATTTTTTTGATGTGAATTACTATGCACTCCTCGAAGAAGAGAATAAGTATATCTTTAGGGATAATGTTAGTGGTAATATAAGATCTCGTGAGCCTGAAATATTAACTCCCGAGGAAAAAAAGATAATCTCCACTATTAGGAACTTGTCATCTGAGAATAGGAAGAGACTAATCGATTTTATTAGATTGCTTGGTAGCTAGGTGGAAGAAATTTTGAAGAAAGATAATACCGAAAAGGAGATATTGATATTTTTAGTTTATGTATTTCGGCAATATTATTGGCTAATAGTAATCGTAATGGGTTTTTAAGCCAAATTGGTATTCATGTGAGGCGGCAAGTCTTGAAATGTATACTTCAGTTAGAAATATGATTTCAAAACTGTACGTAAAGTTTAATAATCTTGATATTTGAGAATAATTTTATTCGAGTGTGAAAATTGTGCTTGACAATATTTTTTTTTAGTGTAAAATACATTGGTATATTCATTTATTATGTGTGGAAGAGGGGATTGTATTGAGTAAGGAAACCACTATGCCAAAAAGAAGCAGTATGCATCGTGTTAGATATGTCATCGATGCTTCGGGGTTGCCTATGGGGCGCTTGTCTGCACAGGTTGCTTCAATTTTGAGGGGGAAAATAAAACCTCTTTTTGCTCCGCACGTTGATTGTGGTGATTATGTTACCGTGATCAATTGTGATAAAGTCGTTTTGACTGGTAAAAAGTTAATTAAAAAATGCAGGTACAGACATACTGGATATATTGGTCACCTTAAGACGATTAAATATTCGGATCTCATGTCTTCTGACCCGTGTAAAGCGATCAGATGGGCAGTAAAAGGAATGCTTCCGTCTAACACTTTGGGAAGGACACAAATTAAGAGGCTATCCTTGTATTGTGGAGATTCGGTTAAGGGAGCCGAAAGTATGCAGGTTTGGAATTCATTTAGAAAGGTTAAGGTATCGTAATGAAGTATGTAGATAAGGCGTGCGCGCATGGCACGGGAAGAAGAAAAAATGCAGTTGCAACGGTTCGCTTGTTTGTTGGAAGCGGAAAGTTTATGGTAAATGGTATGGCATTGGATTCTTATTTTAAGATTCCTCAGTATCGTAGTGTGGCGTCGTGCCCGATTGAGCTTGTCGGTAGTAAGGGAAAGTTTGATGTTGTTTGTAAGGTTTCCGGTGGTGGACTTTCTGGTCAGGCTGGTGCTATTCGCCATGGTGTTGCGAGGGCTTTGAACTTTTTGGACGCGAATCTTTATCGTGCAAAGTTGAAGATGGCAGGTTTTTTGACTCGTGACCCACGTATGAAGGAACGTAAGAAATACGGTTTGAAAGCCGCTAGAAAAAGACCTCAATTCTCTAAACGTTGATTTTGTGTGGTTGTGGATGAGTCAGATTGTTTATAAAGTTCATATAATTAATAAACAGAAGCTGGTTACCGTTCCGGTTGGGTTGCGTCTTGTTTTAAGACGTGTTTGTCATGCTGTGTTGCGAAGTGAAAATTTTAATAGCTCTGCAGAGGTTAACGTCACGTTTGTCGATAATGAATATATCCGAAAGCTGAATAGAGAATATAGGGGAAAGGATGTTGCAACTGACATGCTTTCGTTTCCTTCACTTTTGGAAAATGGCGAATATGAGGTCAATTCTGAAACTGGTGCTAAGATTTTAGGTGATATTGTACTCTCGATAGAAAAAGCACGAGATGAGGCGGAAGAAGAACATTCTTCCATGAAAGGGAAGTTGCTGTATTGGGCGGCCCATAGTTTGCTTCACTTGCTTGGATACGATCACGAAAAGAGCAGGGAAGATGATATTTTTATGCGTGATCGAGCGGAGTGTATAATGGCTTTGGTCGGGTATCCCCATTGGAATTGTAGGTCTTGATTTGCCTGAGTTTGCTATTCACGTAACTGAAAATGATGTGGTTGAGAGATTAGATTTATTTTTGACTAAAAAACTTAAAAATTGTAGCCGTTCTTATATTGTGAATCTCATTATGCGTGATGGTGTTTTTGTCAATGGTAAGAAGGTTATTAAAAAGTATCTTCCGAAAGTGGGAGATACTATCTTTGTTGATACAAACTACGATACGTGTGACGATAATCCTATAGCGCAAAACATACCTCTTGATATTACATATGAAGATAAATATCTGATTGTTGTGAATAAGCCTAAAGGAATGGTTACTCACCCTGCACCTGGAAATCATGAAAATACTCTTGTTAATGCGCTTTTGTATCACACTAATAGTCTGTCCGATTTGAATAGCAAAGTTCGTCCTGGAATTGTACATAGATTAGATAAAGATACGAGTGGCTTAATGATCGTCGCGAAGAATAATTTCGTACATGAAAAGTTGTCCAATCAGATAAGATTTCATAAGGTTAGAAGAGAATACGTTGGAATAGTCCACGGACATTTGAAAAATCACAAAGGTAGAATTGACTTGCCTGTAGGGAGAAATCCAAAAGATAGAAAAAAAATGGCGGTAGTTTATAAAAATTCAAAACATGCTATCACTAATTATGAGGTGATAAGTGAGTTTGAAAAGTATTCTTACATCAAATTTGTTTTGGAAACTGGAAGAACTCATCAAATTCGTGTTCATATGTCACATAAAGGACATCCAATTTTGGGCGATTTGACATACGGCGGAAAAAAAGATTATGACTTCCTTAATGGGCAGTGTTTGCATTCTTTAAAAATAGAATTTAATCATCCAATTTACAATAAAATTATGAGTTTTACCTCTGATTTGCCAGATTATTTTCAGAAAATTCTATCCACAATAAAGTGATTAAATTGCGTTTTTTTGGTGCATGTTGTACAATTATCATTTATGATCATGTATCGAGTTGAATGGGGGAGATGTAGATGAGCAAAAAGGATAAAAAGGGAAAATTTATTTATGGAAATAAAAATATATGTTGGCTAGGATTTGATTCTAGAATTCTAGAAGAAGCAAATGATTTAAATCATCCCGTAATGGAGCGAGCTAAGTTTTTAGGGATAACAGCTTCTAATTTGGATGAATTTTTTATGGTTAAAATAGCAAATTTAATTCATAAGATGGATAAATTCCCTGAAAAAAGAGATATTTCTGGCCTAAAGGCAAAAAAAGAATTCAAAATATTAGTAAAAAAGATACATAAGTTCGTAAAAAAACAATATGCATGCTATCACGGAGGGATAACACCAGGGTTCAATAAACATGGCATAAAATTTCTTTCAGTTGACGAATTAGACGAATCTCAGCGGTTATTTATAAAGAACTATTTTAAAGAAACTATACTTCCGGTTTTAACTCCAATTGCCATAGACGTTGGACGTCCGTTCCCGTTTATCACTGGACGAGTTTTAAATATAGCCGTCGAATTGGATGATAATAAAAATAACGATTTATTTGGAATTCTACAAATACCGTCAGTTTTAAAGAGGTATGTTAGGCTTCCGGGAGAAAATTTAAGTCATTTCGTCTTAATAGAAGACATAATATGTTCTGAGATACATAACGTTTTTGAACTTTACAATGTAAAATCGGCAAGAGTTTTTAGAGTTACGAGAAATTCAGATCTAGACGTCTCAGAAGAAACTAATAATTTAATGTTAGAAGTCAAAAAGACCATAAAAAAGAGGAAGCGTGGAAGCGTTGTTAGATTAGAAATTTCTGATCATGGAGATAAAAAGATAAAAAATTTTCTTTCTAAGAATTTGAAAATCAAGAAAAAAGATGTTTATCAAATTAACGGTCCTCTTGATCTTTCATTTTTAAGTAAGTTCTTTGCAGAAGACTGGAGTTCCTCATTAAAGTTTGCTCCTTGTAAGCCTGTATTTCTTTCCAAGAAGTTTACTAAATTCAAAGATGTTTTCGAATCTATCAGAGATGGTGATCGTCTTGTTTATCACCCATACGATAGTTTTAATGCAATAACGAATTTTGTACATCAAGCGGCAATTGATCCTAATGTAATTTCTATAAAACAAACACTTTACAGAGTATCTTCTAATTCACCAATAATCGATGCTTTAATTGAGGCGGTAGAAAACGGTAAACAAGTTACTACATTCGTAGAACTAAAAGCTAGATTCGATGAAGAAAATAATATACTATGGGCGAAAAAATTAGAAAATAGTGGATGCCATGTTATACACGGTCTTCCGAAGTGTAAGATTCACTGTAAGATGATATTAGTTGTGAGAAAAGAGGGAAATAAATTTCGCAGATATGTTCATCTTGGAACGGGAAATTATAACGATATCACTTCTAGATTCTATACTGATATGGGACTTTTTACATGTAACAAGAAAATATGTGAAGATGTTTCATCGATTTTTAATTTTCTAACTGGATATTCTAATAATTTATCGTATAAGAAGTTGGTAGTTTCTCCTACTGGAACTCGTAAATTTTTCATAAACATGATTGATAATGAGATAAAAAATGTAAAATCTGGCATTAAAGGCAAAATAATAATGAAGGTTAATTCAATAACCGATAAAGAGATAATAAATAAGCTTTACGAGGCTTCGAATGCCGGAGTAAAAATTAAACTTATTGTCCGTACAACTAGTTGCCTTATCTCTGGGATAAAAGATATGAGTGAAAATATAGAAGTTATAAGTATTGTTGGGCGTCTTTTGGAGCACAGTAGAATTTTTTACTTTGAAAATGGGGGAGAAGGAAAAATATACGCAGGAAGTGCTGATATGATGGGGCGAAATTTAGATAAGCGTGTTGAAGTTATATTTCCTATTGAAGATAAAAATTTAAAAACTAGAGTTATGAAAATGCTCAAGTTAATGTTGGAGGACAATGTCAACGTTAGGGTACAAGATTCTAAGGGTAAATTTCACATTAGAGAATCTGGAAATAAAATTGTCGATAGCCAAATGGACCCGTTTACTTTTTTGGATAAATGATATATAATAAACTATATAGCTGTTTTGAAATTGGTTATTTTATGGAGGTGATTTGTAATGGGTAAAAAAAGAATTTTGGCATCTGTCCTTGCTTCGATAGGTGCATTAGCATCTTCGATGGCACATGGTAAGATTGAGAAATCAGCACTTTCTGGAGTATCTAACGGGACTGTTAGTAGTCGTTTTCTGAAAAGGGGTAGGAATTTAGATGCTAACGCAATGTTAAATTCAGCAATGAGAATATTTAAAACTGAAGCCAAGGTGACGGCTGGTCTCCTTACCACATACGGACTTCTTGAAGGCTACAACAGATATGGAGAAGATATAGAAAGATATGGGAAAGACATAGAAGGTAGATTGAAAAAAATATCAGTTCACAATACCAAAAAGGAAAATTCTGTAGATAACTACATTAATGTTACTCCTGAGCGTAAGGTCAATGATTATAATGATTATATTGTTGAAAGTGAAAAATCAGAAATGAGTAATGATGAGTACAATCAAAATAAAATTAATAATTCAGTTAATAGTACTAGAGATGAGAATTCGAAAAATGCAGGTATCTATCGTTTGGAAGTAAACGGTACGAGCTTTTTTGTTGCTTTTGGTAAATCAATTGACGGAGAATCGGATAAAATTTATGTTTTATTTGGTCAAAATAAAGATGAAATTCAAAAATTAATAAAAGAAAAGAAAAATAGTAATTCTGAAAATAAAAAGAATATGAACAGCCCTTTGCTTAAGGGAGATCGTGCAGATTTTATAAGGGAGTTGAATAAAAAAGTTGAAGATATGGTAAAAGATAAGCCTGATTTCAATCGCAAAGCAATAAAAGAAGAAATTGAAAATAAGGAATATATTAAAAATACTGATAAAAGAATTGAATATTTGGTGGATGAATTTATTACCTCGGAGATTGGTAAGATACTCGGAATTGCAAAATTTGATTATAATTTCAAAAATGATATTTTAAATTGTTTGCCGGACTCTATTAGGCTTTTTGATGTTGATATTGAAGCTGCTAAGAAAGAAATAGATGATGATAACTTTAGCCTTTTTTCTCCCGATGTTGATATATTTTCCATTTCAAATCAAGAACTTGATTCTTCGGGTGCCGCGCCGGTTACACCAATATGAGATAACTTGTGTTCAATTGTAACCGAAATAGCATCAACAGAAAAGATCCGTCATTAAGTGTTCATAATTTGCAACTGCAGGGCTTTTCTGTTTTTATTGATTACACATCTATTTCAAACGCTCGTAGCTCCTCAGGTGTGCCTAGAACGTGTACTTTGTTTGATGGTATATCCGATATGTAAATTTTTCCTCCATTTTTGGCTAAATAGTCGTAAAGTGGAGCAATATATTTCTCACCATTTACCAACCTTTGATCTTTTGAATAGTATTCAGTATACAGTTTTTCATACAGTTTGCATGTCTTGAAATAATAGGCGCCTACAGTGCAATGATTAGATATTCTCTCTTTTTCTTTGATCTCTACAACTTTACCATCCTCAAGACGCACAAAACTCCAATGATCACCTTCACCACTGAAGCATGGTATAAAACCGTCTCCTTTTAATTCGTTATAGTTCATTTCTCCTGGCTCAACGTACGTATCAATATTGTATATCAAAAGTGAATTTTCAGGATTCCAGTACTTTTTCGCAAGATAAGCAGTTGTCGCTTGACCATCAGTTGGTTTATTAATTATCATTATTTCAAAATTTGTTATTTTCATATCGGAGCAACGTTGAACAATAAATCTTTCAACGTCGATTTTCGGGTCTTTCGTAACTATAAAAATGTAATTTTCTACGTTATTGCGATATCCTTCAAGACTAGAAATAGACCATTCGAAAAGCGTTTTACCTTTAACTTCGATCATATATTTTGGAACATCATATCCCACTTTTCTAAAACGCACTCCAAGACCAGCCATTGTAATTACAATATCGAGTTTACTCATTTTCTACTTCCACACTTTTACTATCTGGTCTGCCTGACTCGCATAACCTCTCTATTTCCATAATATTATACCTAAGAAATTCATTCGGCCTTATAGCCCTATCATCAACATAAAAACCATGATCTCCAGGCCAAATTTTACCATAAATGATCTCATCATAGGGAATATTCCACTTATCAAGCCACTCCAAAAGAACCTTTGCCGTATACTTGTTAATTAATCCAAGATTCCCATTATAAGAGTTCATATTTCTGGACGTATTCAATACTATTTTGACACCATTTTCTTTATAGTACTTTAGTTTTTCTACAACATCAAAAAAGGGAACCAACCATTCGTATTCTTCGCCTTCCTTCTTTATGGGACAAATTGTTCCATCTATGTCTATTACAATTGAGTACTTTCCAAACAACTGATTCAATCTCCTCTAACGTATCATGATTAACCAACATAGGGTGCAACATCTTTTTGAACTCAAATTTATAGACTACCTCCGCGCCATTCTTTTTGATTATATCTAAATTTTCATGTGACGTCAAAAAATGAACTGATTTTTTATATTCCTTTATACTCTATAGGACCAATCAATTATTTTCATTCATGACCAACAAAGTGATTACTAAACAATCGACTCAACTTCTTTAAGTATATTGTGAGCATTTAATATAAATCCTAGTATTCTATGTGGATTATCAATGTGGAGTGGAAGCATAGATAAAAATAGAGAAACCTCATATATTCGAACCGTCAAATAATCAAAACCATTCTCTTCAATCTTATTTTTAAATATTTCTATATATTTTGAATTATCAAATGGAATTTCAAGTTCATACTCAAAAGAGGAATTAATTTTTATATTAAAAAGAGCGCTATTGAAAAAATCATATCTCCCACAAATAGAGTGACTAAGTTTCACTAAATCATAGTAAGGATGAGTCCACATTTCATCTTCGGTCAAAGCACCTTTCGGATCAACAAACTTAAGTGTTTGAGTAATTCTATTGTAAAGCGCATTTGCAAAGCACGGATCACCGTGTCCGATAACAAAAAAGTACGGATAATTATTTTTGGATTCGATTCTATTTTTCAAAAGGAAATATCGTTCCAATAGATTCTCCAACTTTATTTCATCACATATTTTCAAACAAGTTTCAATTTTCTCATACTCATCGAATTTCTTAAGATCTGAAATTCTATCATTTATTTTATCTTTATATAAATAATTCGCGATTCTTAAATACTCTGTTTTTGAACACTCTTTTTTATGGCGACTTTTAAAAAAGAAAAAGTATTTATCCATCAAGTTTTCGAATTCTCCATAATCTATAGAGCCATGCACCCATTTGATAGCAAGATTAGTCATGTGCAAACGTTCCATCGTATAACTGGCATAATCATCAGTTTCTTCGTAATTAAAAGGCATAACAAACCAGAATTTCATATCATCGGGAAGAAAATGATAAAACTTATACTCGGCTTCTATTTTCTTTTTATTCGAAGAACTCTTAGTTATGGTATATTCATTTTCTTTAAGAGAGTTAAAGTATCTGGAACTAAAATCTTCGGTAATACATTGTATGAAATTTTCTATAATACTTAGATTTATAACACCATCTATTTCAATCGTACCTTTCAGACTAGAAATAATATCAATTGCTTTCTGCCCTGATATAATTTTCTTGCAAAATTCAATATAAGACGCACAATCTGGAAATATCCCGGCGACTGCACTCTTATTATTAATAAGTCTTACGGGCTTATCAATATCTTTTAGCTTACAACAAGATAAGCTGACCTTTTTGGAATCTGAGGTAAAATAATTTGAGAAATAGTGAATGATTTTTGTATCTGTCCCTATTTTTTTTTTCATATCCAAGATGATAGAACTGTACTCAACTATTGAACATACTTTTTTCCATTGAAACTCTGAAAAAATTCTGCTCAAATTTTCTTTGCAATAGTTTTCTAAACACTTATTTTTTATTAAAATATTTGAGAATCTCTTATCACCAATGATATCAGATATTGCCTCGCTTTTTTCACACGTATCATCGTAGACTATAATTAATTCCATCTATCAATCCTAAACTAGATATTATAAATTGCTATTTAAGTCAGAACTCTACACGGGCCTAAAAAAACAAACGCTCATTTAAGCATAAAATAAACCAAACTCGTCATACAGGCATATCGTGTTGATTTTACTGGTATTCGACTGTATATTCAAGTCATCGTTTGAAAGTGGCATTGCTAAAAATAGATATAAGCAACAAACTGACGATACAAAAACAGGAGGATGAAATTATCAGTCATAATTAAACTTTTGGGCCAACAATAGCCTTACTAGCAAAACAAGCAAAATAATGTATTTTTGCTTCCCCCTGTGAAATCCACTTTTTGTATTTTTCTCTTTGTCCACATTTTGGACATTTCATTTCGTTTTCCATACTTTCTCTTTACAATTTGTATCCTATTTTGGCAATGAATGTCTTTTGGCTTAGCTTTTCCTGATTGACTTATCACTGTACTTAATGTTAGAATGACGTTGTCGAGGCTGTGAGATCATTTGAATAAATTTCAACTTGACTCTCGCCAGTTTGACCGTGTTTGAAGAAAGATTAGAATAAATTGGGGATATAGCTCAGTTGGTAGAGCGCTTGAATGGCATTCAAGAGGTCGGCGGTTCGAGTCCGCTTATTTCCACCATTTTTTTGTGTAACCGAGATAGAGGTTTATTGTGAAGAATTTTGCAACAACGTGATTTATGACTTAAAAGCCGTGGCCATGGTTTGGCGGTTATGTTTTGTTTTATGTCTAAGTTAAAGAAAGTATGTGCGGTTTTATGTTTACATATTTGTGCTTTTGGGATTACTAATGCCAATATAAGTAATATTAGAGTTTTTTTGAAACAAGTGACTGCAAAATATGGTGTAAACTATGAATGGAGCGTCTTAATTTGTGCTTTATGTTGCTTATCAATTTGGGTGTTATTTCTCAAGAAAGTGCAAATTCAACAAAAGTATGTGGGGTGTCTTAAAGTTCTAAAAAATCTAAAAATTTTGGAACATCTTGCGGTAGGTAATTCAGGTTATCTGGAAAAAATGGCTTTGAATAAAGAAATAATCAAAAAAGTTACTTATATATTGAGATGGTTGTTACCAACTATTCCTAGCGTTGGTGTACCTGCTATATTAAATTCGGCTTTTAAAAATACTCAAAATAAATGTGAATCAATTGAAATTTTGGAAGAAGATATTTGTCATTGTAAGAGAGGCTATCTTTGGTTATGTATCATTTAGTTCGGAAGAAATTCAGGTAAAAATCGAGGGACTGCAATAGCTGTATAAAAAAGCTGCGAAAACAAATAATACAAGAAATATTATTAGTTGCAAAAATGCCAGAAGATGCAGAAATTGATGTTAATGCGTACAAAGAGAAAAGGGTAATTGGCAAGGAAAGAAGTGGTACACCCAAGAAAGGTAGAAATTAGTATCCAGCAAAATACAAAATATCCGGAAAGTCAACCAAAATCCAGTGACTAAAATCACATTTGATAAAAACAGATTAACTAAGAAAAAAGTAGAAAATATAAGCGTCGCAAATAAAGAACTGAAAATGATTTAATTAAGGCAGGTTAGTGAAAAAAATTAACTATAAACCTATAGCTACACTGCTTATATGTTTTATTCGTCAGAGAAAAAATAATCTAATAAAGCAATTTCTAAAAACGTACCTATCAGAGTATGTTACGTTGTCGTGTAGGGCAGCCCAAGAGACAAAAACGGTTGATGTTGATGTTTATGACCATTTATAAGAAAATGAACACTAATTATTATAAAGCCCCTACTTCCACTGCTTCTACGTTTCGTTTATCTGAGGAAAAAAATAGCCTAATGAAGTAGTTTTCAAAAACATACTTATCAGAGTATATTACGTTATCGTATAAGGCAGATAGTCCAAGAGATGAAAACGATTTATGCTGATAGTCATTAATGGACAAAACGGTAGAAGAATATGGCTGGCCTAGTATTGTTCTTCTTCTTATTGGTTCAGAATCCCTCAGACCCAGGAAATCAAATTTTTTGCCTACTATCACGCGGTTAAAACTATATTTGTTATTTTGATCCTTTTCGAAAATTAAAACGCTATCTATGGGGCTGTTCAAAAGTAAAATTTTGTCATCAGAGGCTATTTTCTTGTTTTCGATTCCAAATTTACCTCTTATTTCGTCAAATCCTTTTCCAAA
The DNA here is from genome assembly GCA_947165155.1 of uncultured Clostridia bacterium. GTDB lineage: Bacteria > Bacillota > Clostridia > Oscillospirales > Acutalibacteraceae > Improbicoccus. The sequence continues at coordinate 16,403 of CAMUZI010000023.1, forward strand.
ATACGAAATAAAATCTATTCCATCGTCTCGGAAGTCCCCGTTAAACACTGAAACTCCTAACTTGTCGTATAGAATTCCAGATCCGTTTTTCTTACCATTCGAAAATTCGCCCTCATACAAAAGATTTGTAGTCTGTTTATCGTAAAGTCTTCCAGTTCCATTGTATTCCCCATGTTCAAATTTTCCCGCGTAAATAACACTTCCTGAAACTATATCGTAAAGAAAACCTTCTCCGTTATATTTTCCATTTGCAAATGCACCTGAATACAACAAATGTCCAGAAGAAAATTTTCTACCCAGGCCATCAAAGAGCCCATTCTTAAAATTCCCCTCATATGAAATAATCTCTGTTCCAGGAGAATACAAAACACCGTCCCCCTCGTATTTTCCATTGACGAATTCACCATAATATTTTCTCATCCCGGTCTTTGGATCGTACTCCGTACCTCTTCCTGATTTTTCTCCCTTTTCAAAGTTACCTGAGTAAATTATTTTTCCCGACATATTAAACAACTGTCCAGGACCTTCATACCTATTATTTTCAAATGTGCCCGAATAAAGAGTATTCCCTAGCGAATCATATATTTCTCCCTTTCCGCTATACATTCCAAAATTGAATTCTCCTCTATATTTTAAATTCCCATTTTGATCATATTGCACTCCGAATCCCTTCGGTTTTCCAGAAGATACTGCACCTTGATATATGAGTTTATTATCAACATCATAGAGTTTGACCTTCGAGCCGGTTATCTGCTGCGCTTTGTCGCTCGATATCGGAAGTTTTGCGTACCACAAATATCCCTCACATCTTGGAACCACAAATGAATAAAATATAAAAATTATCGCAGCTGACGATAAAATTACCAAAAAAATGAATCTTTTTGCCAGATATATCCCGGAAATTTCTATATAGTCTCTTTTTGAGCGTGGCTTCGAAATTAACGTCTTTATGAACGTGGTTATTTTTGTTTGCACCTTTTGCATTGCGTTATTAATCGAGTTCGTTATCTTAGAAGTTATTTTTGCTAGACTCGCTATCTGCGATTTTAAACTAGTGTTTACTCTTGAAAAAAAATTCGACGCTAAACCAGGCATATTCTTTCACCTCATAAAAATATCCAGATATTGTATATATTAGATATTTTTTTTGCAATAAGCAATGTCTAAAATATCATCTAAGCACAAGCGGTGCGTTCCCTAAATATACGTATTCAATATAAATTATTTTTTCAAGATGTTATTTTTTTATTAATAGGTGGGAAGGAGATTCCACTTTTACTCCAAACTTGAAAGATGTTCTATGAATTATTTTGCTTCTTTGAGTTTTCTATATTAATTCGGTTTCAACAGTATCGATCTCATGAGCGATTTGATATTCAGCCATTTGAAATCTCGTAACAACTTTGGGTTTGATCTTTTCCTTCTTTAGTTTTGCCTTCATTTGTCTTCTTTTCTTCTGATAAATTAAATGTTGTTCTCGAAGCCTATCTTTATTTTTAATATAATATTCATGTTTATATATTTTAAACTTTTCTTTGTTAGCATTGCAATGTTTATCCCATAAAGCACGTATGTGATCTCTGTTTTCTTTGTATTTTTGTCGCATTCTTTCTAGTCTTTTTACGATTTTCTCGTCTAAAATAAAATCGTCTAACCTTTCATAGATAGGGACTTCATCATAATCGAGAATACAATCGTCAAATTTACAATTAAAACAATCACTATCGCACTTTTGGTTAGACATTGAACTCTCAAAAAACAATGTCCACAAAATTTTGTAGACATCAAGTAAAATTAGAAATTAATTGAAATATGAACAAGTTTATGGCATGATAATTACCAGCGTATCCTGGAAGTACGGGTTCATTTCTCCAAATCTGACTGTCTGTCAGAGAAAGGGGGGATGACTATAAGCTTAAAAACTTTGATTAAAATATTGACTATCATTTTGTTGATACTTCAAATTTTAAATCAATTAAGGAACTACCGTGCTAGCATCACGGTAGTGGTTTTCATAGACATAAATTAACGAAAATTAACCCGTCATCAAACTACGCCATTATTGTATCACGAAAAGCTTAAACGGTCAAGTCGGAATTGGTTGAATTTTGGAATCATAGACTAACCATCCAGAAGCATTTTTATATCTACTGATTCGGCGGGGACATATATAACGAAAGAGACATGATTACGAAACGCATTAACACCCAGTGTTGGGGGCAAGGTGGCATAAACAGTTATGCTTGAAAGACCGTACATATAAAAACTTAGGTCTCCAGTGGAAGTAATACTATTTGGCAGAGTTACATTAGCAGTGAACTGCAATACTCAAAAGCACAGCCTCCAATAGTGGTAAGACTATTAGGAAATGTAACATTTGTGAGTGCTTTACAATTGTAAAAGGCATTGTAACCAATAATAGTAAGGTTATTAGGAAACGTCACAATGGCAAGTAATTGACATTCGTAAAAAGCAGCCCCACCAATAGAAGTAACGCTATTTGGTATGTTTATACATAACCTTAATTATATCAAACTC
>CAMUZI010000024.1 GCA_947165155.1 uncultured Clostridia bacterium
TTTTCTTCGTTTTGTTGTTGCTCTCCTTCGTTTTGGTTGTTTATGTTATTTTGTTCTTCAACTACACAAACTTTTTTAATTTTGCTTTCGTAAGCCTCTAACGTATCATAAATTTGGTTAATCCTTGATTTCCCAAATAACTTTGCCTTACTTTTAAAAGCCGCTAACCCCTTCGCGCCGTATAAAGCATTATAGTAATCTCCGGCATTTCCGGCACTTTGGTTATCTACAAACCATGGTATTAAGCCAGTCTTATTTTTAGATTTAGATTTAGATTTTTTATCAATTTTTTTGTCCAACAGTGCCAAGTTGTATATAGATTTGAAGATTTTTTCAACTAAATTACTAGCAGTAGCTTTTTTGTTTTCAGTAATATCTTCTTTTTTGTCAAAACAACCATCTAACCTATTTAAAAGAGCTTTGATACTTCTCAATGTCCCATTAAATAATTTATCATAATTTTCTGCACCGAAAGCCTCTTGTTTAACTTTATCCTCATAAGCTTTACGGGCCTCATCCAATACATCGCACAACGGATTAATCCTCGAACCAAATGTTTTCTTAATTTTTTTTACTTTCTTAAGAGAATTATACAGATCAGCAATTGTTCGCTTTCCGTCAAATTCAGAAACGAATTTCTTAACCGCGCTTTTTTCATCATCCGCATTTACATTTTTTAAATTTAAACCAACAATAGGCTCCAAATTGGTCAAAATACTTTCCGCCTTTATATCAGTTTCGCCTTTCTTGCATATTAGAAAATCCTCCGAACTTTTAAATGAGTCCACTAATTTAATTGAATGCTTGATATTCTTAACTGCTGTATCGATCGCTTTTATTTCACATTTTTTATTTCCAAAAAACTTTGGCATACTAAACCACCCCCCTAAAAATCGTACAGTTTTATTGTATAATACTATTGCAAAAATGTCAAATATGTACAAATCACAAAGTAACAACAGATGTTCATTGTTTCAAACTCAAACGATAAAACCGAATCATTTATAGACTTCCAAATTATTTTTTACCCATCTAGAAATTTCATCATCACTTTTCAAAACTGTTAATAATTCAAACCTAAAATTTTCAATTGCCTGAGAATAATTTTCATCTTCCAGAAGTAATTCAATATGTTGTTCCAAATCAGAAAAGAGCATATTTTCAAATTTATCATTTATTTTTTCAATATAAGTCTCAGCACACTCAATTTCTTGTTCTATATCTTCTTTGCTGAGGACGACATGAATCTTTTTTCCGCTTCCGTCTTTAATCACGTTTTGTTTTGCCATATCATCACCAGTTACCGATAAAGCTTTGCAAAAATGAGCAAAGGAGTGTTGATCATAAACATTTAACCTAAACAATTCATCTACCAACTTAGAAAACCCAATACGAACAAGAGTTATTAAAATTTTCATCTTAAAATCATTATCAATATTGTTCCTAGTATTTTCATCAAGGCAATCCAATAATCCTTCGGTACGCACATAACAATTAGTCAAATACATATTAAAATCATTCTCTCTAAATAGAACATTGTTATAATCCAAAAATTTCGTCAACTCGTCTATGTGTTCAAGAAACTTAGTCCAATTTTTCCCTTTGTAATTTCGAACAATCAAATAGCTTGATAATAAATCTAAGCATCCATCAACTCCCAATGCAACACTTCCTCGATTTTCATAAATTTTATCCCATATTTCGTGAAATGATTCCTCAAGGCTAAAACCTTTTTTTTTGTTAATATTCTCCTTTGAGTTTTCATTAATGTTTGTTTCATTATAAACAGATGTTTGACATTTCTTATTTTTCGTATTTGTCTTTATTTTAGTCTTATTTTTACTTGTTGCTTTGACGCTTGGCGTATTTTTTACAGATTTGTCAAATTTACTAACATTTTTACCAGTACAAAAAACAGCATTTCCTCCAAGGCAAAAAACAACAGATAACATACACGAACAAAACTTTTTAATCATCTAAATCACTTCCTCTTTTTTTTACTTCCCCAATATTACACCTCCTTATTTTTTTGATTATTATATAATTTTAACTAAATTTTGTCAATTTTTTATTAAAAATATAAAAACAATATATATTTATAAAAATATATACTTATCATTTTCACAAAATTCAAATTTTAGAAATTAATATAATCAACTACGATAGTTGGACAAATAACATCAACAACTAACGTATTTTTCTTAACTAATTCGTAAATCTATGAATAGTGTGTACATCTTAACAAAGTATTAACCCAAAGACTATTAAATATCGTATTTTTTTAATTTAAAAACTGATATGATTGACTATAATCGTAGGAGAAATCACGCTAATGGTTGATGTATTTTTCTTAATTAGTTCATAAATCCATGAGTAATGCGTACATCCTAAAATTAGAGTATCAATCCCCGAATTATCGAAATATCTTAAAGGATCAATCAACGAGGACATTATATCCTCCTCAGAAGTACGGTTCTCTATTTTGGACGCTAAATCAGAACAAGCATATGAATAAACATCGATACTCCTGTCTATTTTGTGTATACAACTCGGAAATGATTCACTATTTACCGTGTTAACCGTTGCCATCACACCGATTTTTTTGTTAGCTGTTCTCTTACAGGACTCCAAGCAAAGAGGTTCTATAATTCCTATAAGTTGAACACTATGACACAACAAAGGAATCAATGAACTCACAGTTCCACATGCTACAACAATAACCTCTGCACCATCTTTCTCAAGTTTGGAAATAATATTATTAGCATACTTTATAACTAGGCTCTTATCTTTGTCCCCATATGGCATATGTTTTGTATCTGCTATGAAGACTATCTCATCATTTGGAAATTTCTCCTTAAGCCTTTCAACAATAGGTAAACCACCGATTCCTGAATCAAATACTCCGATCTTCAAAAAAACCTCTAATCTACCGCAGATGACAAGCGTGCTACTGGAACTCTGAACGGAGAACATGATACGTAGTCAATATCTAATGTTTTGAAAAATTTAATAGATTCAGGATCCCCAGCATGCTCGCCACAAACGCCGATCTTTAACCCCTTATTAGCACTTCTTCCCAACTTTATAGCTATCTTCATAAGTTCACCTACACCTTGAGAATCTATGGTAGAAAAAGGATCGAATAAATATATTTTATTCTCATAGTAATCTTTTAAAAATTTCTGAGAGTCATCACGACTAAATCCAAAAGTCATCTGAGTTAAATCATTAGTTCCAAAACTAAAGAAATCGACCTCTTTTGCTATTTTGTCTGCCATAAACGCTGCGCGCGGAACTTCAATCATAGTTCCAATCTTATAATTTATTTCAAAATTATTTTTGTTAATTACGTTATTTGCCGTCTCAACTATTATCTTTTTCAAAAAGCGTATCTCTTTTACATCTCCGATTAACGGAACCATGATTTCAGGAATGATATTCCAATTATTTTTCTTAGATACCTCAATAGCAGATTCGATTATAGCCCTAACTTGCATCTCAGCAATCTCAGGATAGCTTATTAAAAGACGACATCCCCTATGCCCCATCATAGGATTAAATTCTTTCAAACTCGACGAAACCTCGCGAATTACTCTTTCGCTTACACCAAGATCTAAAGATATTTTAGAAATTTCCTGATCAGATTCGGGTAAAAATTCGTGAAGTGGAGGATCTAACAAGCGTATTGTAAGAGGCAAACCTTTGACCGCCTCGAACATCCCCATAAAATCCTTCTTCTGAAATTGAAATAACTTATCAAGCGCCTTAATTCGAGATTCTTTATCCCTAGAGATTATCATTTCACGCATAAAATTTATTCTATCGCTTTCAAAGAACATATGCTCAGTTCTGCAAAGTCCTATTCCCAGAGCTCCCATCGAAATTGCTTGCGATACACTCTTAGGGTTATCCGCATTTGACATAACCGAAATTTTCTTGTGTTTATCAGCAATTTTCAAAAATTCTAAAATATCACTCGAAAAAGATGAAGATGATACATCAACTTTTCCTAAGTAAACATTTCCAGATGTCCCATCTATTGAAATAAAATCTCCAAAATTGACTTTTATTCCGCGAGATACAAATGAATTCTCATCTATGGTTATCTCTTCACACCCGGAAACGCAACATTTCCCCATTCCTCTTGCGACAACGGCAGCGTGAGAAGTCATACCTCCATGAACAGTCAAAATCCCCTCTGATGATGCCATCCCTTCAATATCTTCAGCAGACGTCTCATTTCTAACTAATATGACTTTAATTCCATCATCATGCATTTTTTTTGCGGTTTCTGAATCAAACACGACTTTCCCAACTGCGGCTCCAGGAGATGCTGGTAACCCCCTCGATAAGAGCTTAGCTTCTTTTAACGATTTTTCATCAAAACCAGAGTGCAACAAACTCTGAATTTGCTTAGGAGAAACCATATTTAAAGCACTTTGCTCAGAAACTTTTCCCTCATTTAGAAGATCTAGAGCAATTTTAACAGAAGCATATGGACTCCTCTTACCACTTCTTGTTTGCAAAATATATAACTTTCCCTTTTCAATCGTGAATTCCATATCTTGCATATCGTTAAAGTAGTTTTCCAATATGTTTGCACAATTAACAAACTCATCATATACGTTTGGCATATCAATTTTTAACTGCGAAATAGGAGAAGGTGTTTTAATTCCAGCAACAACATCCTCCCCCTGAGCATTTATTAGATATTCCCCGAACACTTCCTTTTTGCCACTAACCGGATTTCTACTAAATGCTACTCCGGTTCCTGAATTTTTATCTAAATTTCCGAAAACCATAGTCTGAACAGTAACAGCGGTCCCTATATCATCTGGAATATTATTCACCTTTCTATAGTATATTGCACGTTCGTTGTTCCACGACTTAAAAACACCCTCAATTGCCAAATATAACTGTTCATATGGATCTTCTGGAAAAACATGACTAATTTTTTCTTTGTAGCACTTTTTCATGTAACCTAATTTTTCATCTAACGAGTCATACCGATCGATAGCATTTGAAGAATCACTGTTAGAAATCCCGGCACATACATCCAAAAACATCTTCATGAACCTGAGGTGTATATTATCTGCAAATTCACTAGTTCCCATTTTTTCAGATAAAATCTTAGAAGATGTACTGTTAATGCCGATATTTAAAATAGTATCCATCATCCCCGGCATAGAAATCTTGGCCCCAGATCTGGCAGATAGGAATAAAGGAAAGTTTTTTGATTTATCTTCTAACTTGTAAAGATGCTTATGAGTTAAATCTTCTAATTTTTTTAGAGCCTCTAAAATTTGAACCTTAAGTTCAGAAATAAATTCTATTCCATGTAAATAATACTCTTTGCAAGCGTTGGTAGTAACTATAAATCCTGGTGGAACATTTAGCCCCATAGATGACATTTGGACAAGCCCAAATCCCTTTCCTCCTAATAAATCTTTCGATAAATTTTGCGCCTCAGAAAACAGATAAACAAATTTGCTCATAAACTCCCCGCAGTTTAGATATATACGACTAATTAAAGCACGATAAAAAACGTTTTTGCAAATTGATACACATCACTAATGTATTGAATTTGTGTTAAAAAAATACCCTAGAAAAAAACATTTAAGATTATAAGTTTTAGTTTTTAAATAATACATATACACGATACAAGAATCAAAGAACTAGAGAACGTATTTTAGACTTCGAAGTTTCAGAAAGCTCTGTCAAAGGAAGCCTACACTTACCACAATCAAATCCCATTAATTTCATAGCGTATTTTATTGGCATAGGATTTACCTCGCAAAAAAGAGCATTCATAAGAGGAAGATGCTTCATTAGGAGATCAGAAGATTGTGTTTCTATAATCTGTTCAGATTCGTACGGCTTTATATTAGAAAATACCGAAATAACGCCAATGCCTCCAACAGACATTATCGGAATAGTTTGATCATCATTTCCAGAGTATATATTCAAATCATTTCCGCATAGCATCTTAGTTTTTATAATTGACGATATATCTCCATTTGCTTCTTTCGTAGCAACTATATTCTCTATTTTCGAAAGTTCTTTATAAGTTTCCGGAAGAATATTAAGACCAGTTCTAGATGGCACATTGTAAAGAATAATTGGAATGTCAACATTTTTTGCAATGTACGAATAATGATCGACGATTCCCTTTTGAGATGTTTTGTTATAAAAGGGAGTCACAATTAATAAAGCATCTGCGCCAAGAGATTGCGCTTGTTTTGATAGCAAAACCGCGTGTTGAGTACTAGGAGAACCAGTCCCAACAATTACTGGAATTCTTTTATTTACCCTTTTAATTACGTGATCTATAAATTTTTCACGCTCCTCTAGGTACAAAGTAGGAGATTCCCCAGTAGTTCCGCAAATTATAAGTGCTTTAGTTCCGTTTTCAATTTGAAACTCCACTAATTTTGAACACATTTCTAAGTTTATTTTTCCATCTTCATCAAACGGAGTTACTAATGCAGTTCCAGAGCCTCTAAAAATTACTTTTTTCATAAATACCTCCACCAGATGTATATAACACATGATATTCCCGTGAGCAATACCTAGTTTAACAATTCGGTTAATATCTAATTTCTAGATAACACAAAAAACACGAGAAAACAAGATATTCAAAAGCTTTTTTGAAATGCAAAGAAAAAAATTGAAAAAAATTTTTGAATATTACTATTTTTTAGCTTGACAAACACAACGATAAGTGTTACACATTATGAACAGTTACACAAATTATATTATTTTTTTTGGAGTGTTGATATGAGTTATATTAGATTGGGAAAGAAATATTTTATTTTGTTGTTAGTATTTGTTTTGTCTGTAGTTGGTAGCAGAATATCCAAGGCAAAGATGACCGGAAAGGTTGCTACCACATCAAATATCGATGAGATGCTCGAAGATCTTAAAAGCTATTACAAAGATTCTTTGTTCTCTGACGATAAAATGATTAACCAGCAAGCTTGGACAAAGCAGAGGCACGATATTTGGAATTCACATGTAAAAACACGGCAATATTTAGGTAAGGTCTTTTCGTCTGATGATCAAGACTCGTTCATAAGTTATTTTTCAACGTGTACAAGTAATTGCGAATTTTTCTGTTGTTGCAACACTTCCTCGTGGTGCCTAAATTGGTTGGAAGATAAGGGCTTTATTTGCGGATTGTTGCTTATAGATAGCGATAGCTTCTTTAGTAAGCCTGAAACTGTCTGTACCAGCAGTGGGTTTCATTGGGCAGTTATACTACCAGTGTATGTTAAAAAGGGTGTGCTAAGCGTTAGAGTTGTCACACCTGGTAATTGGGTGTTAGATAATGGTAAACGATTGGCGAATACAATTGATTGGAATGATTTTGCGGGTGTTGAATCTTGGAAGAATTTTGTTGTCTTTAAGGAGAAGGAATTATGTGAAGTTGGTAAGGAAAATAGTTGTAAAATGAAGGCAATGCATGCGCCTAGTTGGGTTTGGAACGTTATGAAGAATCTGGGACAAAGAAAAACTGAGGGTGCAAGAGAGTGGTTAGTGACCGAAACGGAAAAACTTAATGGATTTCTTAAATCAAATGAGATGAGTTTCGGAGTTTGGCCTTGTATTGTACCATTTAACAGAGAAATACATGATGATCCTGGGGAAATCGGTAAAACTGTGAATTCGATTCTAGAAATTCCTAGTATTAAAGATTCTGTTTTCGATGCTAGTTGTCTTCCAGAATTTGACAAACTTAATCATCTTGAGCTATTTTATGAAAATTTTGCTTTTTTGTATGGGCGTGGTCTTTCCTTTGCACCACTTTGTTATAAAAATAAACGCATTATAACAAAGGGTATTTTATATGAAAATGAATATTTTCATACAAATGAAGCAATCTGGAAAAAAATATCCGTGCTTATGAAAAAGTTGCGCGAAGTTGTAGATGGTGACGGTACCGATGAAGAGTGTGAGATAACAGAGGAATCAATAAGGAGTAGATATGCCAGAGAGAATAACAAATCAGATGACCCCAAAAAAACGCTTGAAAAGGCAAAAGAAATAGTAGCTGAATTAAAAGAAAAGTCGCTTCCCAAACGATTTCATGAACGTCATGAAATACGAAAATCGACTGTTATAGATAATTTATATTTTGAAATTTTATTGCCCGAAAGCAAAAGGAATGAGCTGTTCCCACATAAATAAAATCTTCCCAAAGGTGGTCTGATACGTTCTAAGTGTTATTGAGAATTTTTACAGATTCATTTAGTGAATTTTCAATATTCGATCGTCAAGGTTTGTAAATTTAGGAGCCTAGTTAAATTGTTCAGTTTTTCGTCGATATCTTATGACCTTAAATTCGCAATGTTATTCATGCCAAAACTAGTTGATTTAAATTCATTTAGGTTTGCGTGATGAGAGAAGTTCAGCTGTTACCAATGTGTTTTCTTCATTTCTATCAATTCTGTTGTTGACTTTTTATCATATCGAGGGTAGAATTTGAACCACTAAAGCTTTGGAGGTGTTATAGTGCCAAATACTAGATCGGCTAGGAAAAAGGTAAGATCTTCTGAGAGAAAGGCTTTGAGAAATCAAATTAACAAATCTCGGCTGAAGACTTGTATGAAGAAAGCTTTGGCGGTGAATGGTACGCATGAGGATCTTGTTGCTGGAATAAAAGCGTTGGATAAGGCAGTTTCGAAGGGGTTAATTCATAAGAACAATGCTGCAAGAAAAAAATCCAAGTTAGCGGTTAGAATGCTTAGAGTTTAGGGCTTATTTCATGATTGTGAGGTTTTTACCTCATTTTTTGATTTTTATTATTAAGGAGTATGTGTGTTGTCTAATTTAAATAAGAGATTTTTTAATGTTTTTGTGTTTGCTTTTTTATGTTTATTATTTCCTTTATCGTGTTTTGCGGAAAGTTTTATAAGTAGCGAGAAAGTTGACTATATTTATGACAAATTTGCAGAAATAGATTGTTTCAAAGAATATTTTAAGAAGAACAATATCCGCGAGGAACTAAGTTTTGAAGCAAAAGATAAGTCAGGAAGCGTTAGAAAAGGGTGTTTGATTCCTTTATACGATTGCGAGGAGCTTAAACAATGTTATTTGGATACTTATGCCGAGGGTTATGCCGATCCTGATCACATGAGGTTATATGGCATGGGTAAGTTAAAGACCAAAGATGAAGCTATTGCTTTTTTTTGTAGTCGTGTGAAAAGAATGTGGTCTAGCCCTCCTAAGTCGTTATACTTCGGTGTCGCTTTGTTGAATGATGGATATGCTGCGTACCCAATCGTTGGAAATGTTGCCATTGGTCAATTAGTAGGAAATGATGGATGTGATTGTGAAGTAGCTTGTGCGTTAGTGCCCGAAAGTAGCAGTAAGGGAATTGGTACCGCTGTAGGTTATTGTTTAATGCGTTTTATGAAAAATATAGTACCTAGAGTAAAAGAGTATTCTTCGTTGAAGTTTGTTGGGGCAACTGCAAAAGTCAATAATGATAGATCAAATAAGATATTGGAGAGGCTTGGGTTTTTGTTTGATGGTATGCGTTACAACCAACGTTATGGTGTTAATGAAAATTGTTATACTTATCATTTGTAATTATTTGAGGCCGGCTTCCAATTTGGTCAAACGTGCATAAAAAAGCATTGTTTGACCATTTTTTGCGTTTGTCTTATAATGGAACGCATTGTGGATGAATTTTTAGAGGTGTAGTAATGATTTCTGCTGGTGATTTTAGAAATGGTGTTACGTTTGAACTCGATGGAAAAGTTGTTTCTATAGTCGAATTTCAACATGTCAAGCCAGGAAAGGGCTCCGCTTTTGTTCGCGCAAAGGTTAGAGATATAATATCGGGGAGCGTTATTGAAAGAACATTTAACCCGAATGAGAAATATCAGGAGATATTTGTTGAACGGAAGAATATGCAGTATCTTTACAATGATGGTGATCTTTATTATTTCATGGATAATGAAACTTATGAGCAAATTCCCATTAGCAAATCAGTGCTATCTGATAATTTTAAATTTGTAAAAGAGAATATGGAGTGTAAAATTCTTTCGTGTAAGGGAAGCGTTTTTGGCGTTGAGCCGCCCATATTTGTTAATCTTGAAATTACGGAAACAGAGCCGGGTATGCGTGGTAATACCGCAACTAACGCTACTAAGCCTGCTAAAGTTGAGACCGGCGCTGAGGTAAGAATTCCGCTTTTTGTCAATCAGGGCGATGTTATAAGAATTGATACCCGCACTGGTGAGTATGTAGATAGGGCGTGATTTGGAGGATGAGTGTGGAAAAATTTGATTCGCTGAAAGATTTTGATTTGGATAGTAAAGATGGTCTGAAAAAGGCTGTTTCTTCTCTTTTCTCGCATGTTTCGTATTTGGAAGAGAAGATAAATAGTTTAGAATCCTATGTTTATGAACTCGAGGATTCATTGGACTTTGGGTCTTGCAGTTGTGATGGTTGTCACTGCAGTGAGGATTGTGAATGTGATTGTTGCGGTCATGATGGCTGTTGTGATGACGAATAGTGTTATTTTGTAGTTTTTTATCGTATTTTGCTTTCATTGCTTAGTGGATTCTATTTTGTTTTTGTGGTAATATCAGTGGACGTGGTAATTGTATTGATTGTGAGGGGATTGGATTGAAGGTAGAAGTTAAACAGGAAACGTGTATAGGATGTGGCCTGTGTATGAATGTGTGTCCAAAAGTTTTTGGTCTTAGCGGCGAGGGTAAGTCAGAGGTCATTTGTGATGCAGTTCCAAGCGATTCTGAAAATGATGTTAAACAGTGTATTGATATGTGCCCTGTTGGAGCGATTTCTGAGGATAATTGATTATGAATGAGAAGAAATTCAGAGAAATTTATGAAAAAGAAGGGATCGATTTTCTCAAATCAATCAGAGACTGTAAGTCTGCTGATGAGTTGGTTGTCTTTTTGGGTAAGAAGGGCATTAGGGTTGAGTTAAGTGAGGCTAACAAGATATTGATTACAGTTAATTCTTTTCGCCTAGGAAAGCTTTCAGATGAAAGTTTGGAAAATACTTCTGGTGGAGCAAAAGAGTTTATTAATGAGATTTTTTCTTCGATTATGAATTAGCGTAAATGAGGTTCGTTTGTGAGATTATAAATGTAAAATCCGACTAAGTGCGGTGATTTTTATCTTTGGAGGTTCTTGGATGGGGTTTTAAAAATATCTAGAACTAATGATTTGTTGGTGTTTTTTCTTCACTCTTGGATTGGTTTTTGTTAAAGGAGATTCATGGATAAAATATTGAACGCACTGGAATTCAAAAATGCTATAATTTCTGCTTCGAATAACATCTTGAAGCACAGGAATCACATAAATGAATTGAATGTTTTTCCTGTACCGGATGGCGATACTGGTACGAATATGTGTATGACTATATCGGGAGTCGCTGATAAGCTTTTGAGTGAAAATTTTACGAGCGTTTCTGATGTTGCAGAAATAGTTTCTCATTTTGCGTTAAGATGTTCGCGTGGTAATTCAGGGGTTATACTTTCTTTGATCTTAAGAGGTTTTGCAAAAAGATTAAAGGGGAAAGAAATAATTGAGCCCCTCGATTTTGTTGAATCTCTTGAAATAGGGGTTCGTGATGCTTATAATTCGGTCTCTAATCCAACTGAAGGAACTATGCTCACCGTTGCTAGAGTTGCCTCGGAATTTGGAAGACGTGCTTGTGACGAGGGAAAGAGTTTCTTGGATATATTAGGGCAGATATGTAAAGGTGCTCGTGAGGCTTTGGCGAGTACTCCTGATTTGTTGCCCGTATTGAAGAGAGCTCACGTTGTTGACGCTGGTGGAAAAGGGTTATGTTTGGTCTTTGAGGGAATGCTATCGTTTTTGCGCGATGGTATTATTGTTTCAGCAGATTTGAATTCTATGTCATTTGAAGAGGATAGTAAGTTTGAATCAGAAGTCAAGAAGTACGATGATGACATAAGATTTACATATTGTACTGAATTTATTGTAGCCAAATCAGTTTCTTGTAATTTTGATCCTGAAGTCCTTAGGAAAAATCTCCAAAAAATCGGTGATTGCGTTATTGTCATGCATGATGAGGAGGTAATTAAGACTCATGTGCATACGAATTTTCCTGATAAGGTCCTCAGTAACGCGCTAATTTATGGTAAGTTGATTAACGTTAAGGTCGATAATCTTGAAGAGCAGAACAAAAGCATGAATATGAACTCTTCTTCGAATGGAAATGATAACAAGATACGCGTTTCTCCTCCAGAAAAAGAGCTCGGAATTTTGTCCATAGCTTGTGGAGAGGGTATAGTACAATTGTTTAAGGATCTTGGATGTGATGAGGTCTTGGAGGGTGGTCAAAGTTTGAACCCTAGTGCTGAGCAAATCGCTAACGCTGCAATGAGGGTTCCAGCTAAAAAAGTTTATGTGCTCCCTAACAATAAGAATATAATCATGTCTGCTAATCAAGCGTCTGAGTATGTGACAGATAGAGATATAGTTGTTGTTCCATCAAAAACCATTCCGCAGGGAATTTCTGCCTCTTTGTCGTTTGATCGCGATGCATCATTTGAGGAGAATTTTTCTAAAATGAAAGAGAGTATTTCGCGTGTACTTTCCGGATATGTAACCTATGCAGCACGAGACTCTGAATTTGGTGGGTTTAAGATCAAAAAAGGTGATTTTATCTCTTTGCTCGACGGTAAACTGAAAGTTGTGGAGTCTAAAGATAAAATAAAAGCGGCTGAAAAGCTCGCTATGATGATGTGCAATAAAGAAACTAGATTTGTAACGTTGATATTTGGAGTTGATATTACACTCGACGAGTGCGAAACTCTTAAAAACATTATTGAAGATAAATTTTCAAATATCGAAGTTTCAATTGTAGACGGTAAAAGTAGTATATATTACTTTATAATTTCTGTTGAATAATATCTGTAGAATGGAGCAGATACAAAACAACGCGCCACCCACTGAAGGTGGCGTCTTTCTTTGGCACGATGTTTATTCGTCGTCAATTTTGTTTTTGTCGTCAATTTTGTTTTTGTCGTTAATCTTGTTTTTGCCAAGCATGCCTTTAAACATATTAAAGCCATTACTAAAAATTCCTCCCTTTTTGTTCTCTTTGACTTTGTCAACTTTGGGGGCGTCTTTGGGGGGGAAGGGGTTATTTGGGTTAACTTCTCCATTATTCATGTTGCCAAATAAGAAGTTATTAAATTTCTTTTTCTTCAAATTCTTGATGTCGAAGTCCTTCGTGCTGCTCTCATTCTTCAAATCGTTGATGTTGAGGTTGGTATCGATGTGGTCGCCACCGCCGGTAAACGGGCCGCCGACGTTGACGTTAACGTTGACAATGTTCTGCGGCGGCAGCTCTACTTGCGGCAGCATATTATTTTGATCTTGCGGCTGCATCAGATTATTTGGATTTTGCTGCAGCTCTACTGGCGGCTGCGGATTTGGCACGTTCGTTTCTGTCGGCGGCTGCCCTCCCAGCTGCTCTACTGGCGGCTGCGGATTTGGCACGTTCGTTTCTGTCGGCGGCTGCCCTCCCAGCTGCTCTACTGGCGGCTGCGTCTTTGTCACGTCCGTTTTTGTCGGCTGCTCTCCTTGCTGCGGTGGCTGCTCTTCTTGCGGTTTACTAAACCAATAACCAGTTACGCCCCTTCTGATAGTCAAACCCGCGCCCACAGCAACACCTAGAGCAATTGGGATAGCAGTACAGAGCCCCCTCATTGTTGGTCTATTATTTTCGTCAAGGAAATAATCCCTAAAACGTAAAAGCCTACTCTGCACACCACCTACACCTCTAATACGCGAACGCCTACCCCGATTGCCTAACTTACCTCCCTTAGAACTAAAAACCGGTACTAAAGGTTTTTTCAAATTTTTCGAGTTTACCTTCTTTGAGTTTACCTTTTTTGAAGAAACGGATTTACTGACAGAAGCGGAAGCCTTACCTGAACCTTTTTTTCTATTCTTCACAGCACTAGCCTCAAAAGGCATAGACGCACACACTCCCATCACCATTGCCAAAATCTTATTCATCCTACCCATTTTACTCATAAACAATCTCTCCTTAAACTGATATAGCAATTTCAGTCTACGACAAAAAAATAAAAATGTCAAATACAAATTCGGAGATTTTCAAATTGAGTGAAAAAAATACTCAAGTAGTATATAATGATTCACAAAATATGCAATTTAATGTTTATTTTTATTATGATAATAACAAACCTTCAAAAACCATTCCGCAGGGAATTTCTGCCTCTTTGTCGTTTGATCGCGATGCATCATTTGAGGAGAATTTTTCTAAAATGAAAGAGAGTATTTCGCGTGTACTTTCCGGATATGTAACCTATGCAGCACGAGACTCTGAATTTGGTGGGTTTAAGATCAAAAAAGGTGATTTTATCTCTTTGCTCGACGGTAAACTGAAAGTTGTGGAGTCTAAAGATAAAATAAAAGCGGCTGAAAAGCTCGCTATGATGATGTGCAATAAAGAAACTAGATTTGTAACGTTGATATTTGGAGTTGATATTACACTCGACGAGTGCGAAACTCTTAAAAACATCATTGAAGATAAATTTTCAAATATCGAAGTTTCAATTGTGGACGGCGAAGTAGCATATTTTACCTTGTAATTTCTGCCGAATGGTTTTCATATACAGTAACAGTATTGCCAAAAGTGAGCGAGTAAGAATAATTACGTAATTGTTTCGATGTTGATGGTATGTTAAAGATAGGAAAGCAAAATATGATAAATAATTAATAAAAACTTATGAAATATATGGAAAAGATGAAGACTTAGCGAAATGAATATGCTTATGGATTTTGTAAGCAACTCTTTGATTTTTAATAAAAAGAGGAATTAAAAGTGTTATAACAAACACTAATGTAAATTTCATGTTTTTTTGTACCTTTATTATTACTGATGAAATAATATGTATAGGGTGATTATGTGGATCTGTTTTTTATAGCGTTCCTTATATTTTTTTCTATCATTGGCGCAGTAGATGTGATAAAATATATATTTACAAGGATACTTAAAATATCAAGATTAGAAATGAAAAATTCCAATTGTTTAGAGTCTAAAGATGTAATAAATCGAAATATTCACGAAAATAAATTTGTCAAATTAGTGAGAGTCGATAATTTTGATAATAAAACTCCAAAGATTATAAAAATCTTAAAAACAACTTTTGAATTTAAGTGAAAATACAAAATGCATTGCTAAAAAATAGATAGATAAAGCAAAATGACTCGGATAAACTAGTAAAAAGACAACAGCAATAAAGTGATAAGCAAACCTTATTTTTTCGTTTTTAGAGTGGTATTTTCAAGGTTTCTATCCACTTAGTAATGCCACGTCTTTTATTCAACTTGACTTTTTTTTATTTTTTTACGATAATGTAAAAGGATGTCCGGTTGGGTTGTTAGATTAAGTTTAGGGAGGTTTGCAATGATCAAGAATGTTGGAAAAAGATTAGCAGCTTCTGTATGTGCATTTGCTTCCGCCATTGGTACTTCGGAGGCGGCTGTTGTTGTTAGTAATTATTGGTTGCCTATTTTGGTGCATTCTACAAAACGTATTAAGGTTAAAGATAATGTTAAAAACGTGGTTAATAAGATTTCGAGTTTGCCATGCAATTTTATAGACGATCCTAACTACCTTCAGTGTAAAGGTGTAGCATGCGCTGGAGATGATGGTTATGACAAAGAGTTTGGTTGTATTTTAGGTGTCGTCAGTAAGACTGTTCATGAAGTAAAATATCTTAATTTTCAAATATATGTAAATAAATGCAAAGGTGCCAATGGCAATGTTCATAATTACGCGCTGGCTATGAGTTTTGACGTTTGCTTGGAGTATATTGTAGAAAGACTTGGTCTTAAGGAAGCTGATGTCAAGGGGGGCAATTTGGACGATTTTTTGAAGTCAGGTGATGGTAGTGAAAAGTCAATTAGATTTAGATTAACGAAGCTCGTTTTAGAGGATGTTCTTGGGATAAAAACTGATGAGGGATTTTATCTTGAGGCAACTGGTGACAAGCCTAGTAAATCTATATACGTTCCGAATAATGTCATGAGTAGGGATTCTCATCCTGATTTTAATGGATGTTTCTGGCGTTATCTCAAGAGGGAACTTTATGATAAAAATAAGGACGTTTTGGTTGGCCAGGTGCAGGAGAATGGGTATGCCGGTGATTATGGAGGAGTTGATCAAAAAGGGGTTTGGGAGTTTTTTTTTGGTACGCCTGAAGAACCTAAAGAGACAAATTACTATAAAACAATGACTAATGTACCTTTGTCCGGAGGGACAAAAGCAGCTATTGCTATTCCGACGACATTGACTGCTGTTGGGGCTACTTATATAGGTGTTAAACAAGGGTTTATTGATCCAATGAATAACGTGGTGGTTGATAATTATGTTTTATCCCTTAAGAATCAAATCAACGAATTAATCCCCATGGCCAAAAGGGCTAAATTTTATGAGCAGTTTTGTAAAAATAGTCACTTTGGTAAAGGAGTGATTGAAAAGGTTAACTGTGCAATAAACAATCTGGATCGAGCGATGAACGGTCAGAATCGAGCCCAGTCTGCGTCGCGAGGTCATCGTAATTCTGGAAGCCGTAGGAGTCTTGGTATTCGTCGTGGTGGTAATAAGCGCAGTAGAAATAGATAATTTAATTAGGTTTTGGTTATTTTGTTTTATGAGGAGGTGACTTTTTTTGCTGAATCATATTGGTACCGAGGAAATTAAGACGAAGCGTCTGCTTTTAAGACGGGTTAAAGTTGAAGATACTGATAAGATATTTGAAAATTGGTGCAGTGACCCCGAGGTTGTTAAGTATCTGACTTGGAAAGAACATAAAACAAAAGAGCAAACAAGGGGTGTAGTTTCTCGTTGGTGCGAGTTGTACCAGAAGCCCTACTATTATTGTTGGGCGATTACACCGAAGGATGATCCGGAGGAAGTGATTGGCGACATAGATGTTGTGCGTATATTTCCGAATAGTGAGTGTTGTGATATTGGATATGCGCTCGCGAAGAGGTACTGGAATAAAGGAATCATGACAGAGTGTTTACATGAGGTCTTGAATTATTTGTTTTCAAAAGTTGGGTTCCATCGTATAGAGGCTTATTTTGATGTTCGAAATAGAGCCTCTGGTCGTGTTATGGAAAAAAATGGCATGAAATATGAGGGAATACTTCGTGAATATTCTCGAAATGGTGATGGTTACTGGGTGGATGTTGCTATGTATTCAATTTTAAAAAGAGAATTTAAGTACCATAAGGACTAAAGTTTCTCCTAGCGTGGAAGCGGAAATGTTCGTGAAAGAAATTGTTTCTTCGACTATTGTATTAGTCAGTGCGTTTTCATGCGTCAGGGTTGGTGCTATTGGGTATTGCGTTTTTGACTGAAGGTAAAGTGGTGTAGTTCGTAGCCCTTATTTGATGTCAAGTCGAGAGATAAGGGCGTTTGGGGATATTTAGAATTAAAAAGAGTTCGATTGCAATGAAGTTCGTAATATAGTAAGTCTGCTCTTGTCGCTTGATAAAGAATATTTGAATTCAATGTTTGCAAAGCAGAGAGAGCTGGATTTGATATTTGACATCGAGTAATCGGATATCGTATTTTGTCACAAGATTTTAGGTTTGAAAATAGTATGTATTGTGTCTAGTTTAAAAACTTAAAATTGAAAGTGAGAGATGTTTATGGTTAAATGTTCTGATCCTTGTGGCGATTGCAAACCGAAATGCTGTGATGCATGCGAAAAAGTAGATGGAGGTAAAAGGCCTCCTTTTTGCAAGTGCGAGCATAAGAAAATCAATTGCGTAGTTCCTTGCTCTGATGATCAATCGTGTACAGGAAATGGTTCTCAAGACTATTTTTGCCCTAAGTGCAAGAAAAAATATAAATGTGCGGTTTCATGTGAAAGAAAAAATGAATTCGATTGTGAATGTGGTACTCCAAAATATGATTGTAGAGTTTCTTGTGAAAAAAATGATTGTGTACAGCACCATGTTCATGAGTTTCAGGGAAGTACTATGATATCTGGATGTCACCCTCATAATCATAGATTTGCGTTTGTTTCCGGCGAGGCTATAAAAACTTGTGAAAGTCATGTTCATGAGGTCAAATTCAAGACCGATTTTGCAGGACACTATCATCACTTCAAAGGAGTAACAAGCAATGCGATTCCACTTCCTGATGGTAAACATACGCATTTCATAAAATCGTGTACTTCTCTTGAAGATTCACACAAACATGATTTCCAAGTCGCATCCATGATTGAGAATCCAACACATTAATTAAGAATAAGTTATATAAAAATCTCATATGATATGGGATTTTTACTTTTTGCCTCTTTAAAGGTATTACTAAAAAAAATAGATATTTTCTCCAACGTAGCCGTAAGAAATGATTTAAACCTTTTATATTGCTATGTTTATACATGAAGATAGTTTTCTACGAATTTATTATTTCTATTCACTTTTAGCAATACCTCTTTCAAAGGATACGGGAACTAAACTTAAACAATAAAATATTAAACTATATTTTCTACTTATATTGCTATAATTATACATGAAAACAGTTTTCTACGAATTTATTATTTCTATTCACTTTTAGCAATACCTCTTTCAAAGG
>CAMUZI010000025.1 GCA_947165155.1 uncultured Clostridia bacterium
AAAATTTCATTTTAGTTAAGAAAATAGAATTTTTGGGTTGACTTTTTCTGCTGAGTTTGATATAATGAAAGTGTTGAATTTAGTGAAGATGAGGATATACGCAAAAAGTGACCCAATATTCAAGATGATATTTGGTGATTCTGAGGGCAAAACTGCTTTGATTGGTCTTTTAAATGAAATTATTGATATTCCTAAGGAAGAATATTCACATATAGAAATCATCGATCCAAATTTAAGAATTGATCAATTAGATAGCAAATCTGGAATTTTTGGATATAA
Organism: uncultured Clostridia bacterium; assembly: GCA_947165155.1. GTDB lineage: Bacteria > Bacillota > Clostridia > Oscillospirales > Acutalibacteraceae > Improbicoccus. The sequence goes on from CAMUZI010000025.1 coordinate 280, forward strand.
AATTAACTACTAAAAGTGAGCAGAAAATAAATATTGAACTCCAAGTGCGAAAAGCTTCTGATTTGAAGCAAAGAATTTTGTTTTATGCTTCCAAGATGGTCTCTGAACAGTTAAAAGAGGGTCAACAATATGATAGAATCAGAAAAGTGATAAGCATAATGATATGCACTGATCATAATCTGATAGAAGATAGCAAAGAATACCATAACAAATATTTTCTTTATGATAAAAATACAAATTCGACTTTCAGTGACTTACTAGAAATTGATATCTTGGAGTTAAAGAAAGTACCAGACAAAGATGAAAGTAACTTAGCAACATGGCTCAGATTCATGAATACAGATGACAAGGAGGAATTAGATAAAATGGCAGTCAGAAATGCCGCATTAGAATCAGCAGTATGTAAATATAAAAAACTAACAGCTGATGAAAGAATAAGAATGATAGCTGAAGAAAGTGAGAAAGCCTGGAAAGACAGACAAGCTGAGATTAAAGCTGCTAAAGAGGAAGGTTTAGAACAAGGTGAAAAAAAGGGCAGGAATGAGCAGAAGATTGAGATTGCTAAGAATGCACTTGACAAGGAATTAGATCTGAGCACTGTGTCAGCAATTACAGGTTTATCAGAAGAGGAAATTCAGAAATTAAGGTAAACATATGTTTGAAGTCTATTTTAGAAATTTATTCAGCAATTATGTGTTTTCATAATTTTGAAGCGTTTGTGGTGAACTTTGACGTTTTTTTGATGAGTTTTGAGGCGTTTTGAAGCGATTTGAAACGGTCAGATGTGATGTGATATTAGAATGCGAGAATTGTATGTATACAAATTTTGCATAATTTCTAGTTTTTTCAACTAAGCTTGCGAGACATCTTCCTTTTTGGGAGATGTTTTGCCTTTGTAAAAAAATATTTTTCAAAACTATAAAAACATTATTGACTTTTTCAATACAAGATTACATAATACACCTATGATGCAAATATCACTTACATCAAATTTAATTTTTAGGAGAGGTTGTTATGTTACATAGTAGAAGATTACTGAGGAAGGTCAAAAAAGCCATAGGAGTAACTGTCGCATCGTCAAGTTTAGTCGCATGTTTGTCGCAGATAAGTCGTGCTCAAGAATTCACAGCCGAGGTTGGTGAGGTCATGTGTAGTCTTGATACAAAAACTGGAGTTCTAAAAATTTCTGGAAAAGAGAAGCCTTATTCTAACTGTCCTGATAATTTTGTACGCAAATTTTTATATTGTTTTGTCCCCCTTACTGTTAATGAAAAAACAACACGTGCATTGGGTCGTAAAGAACAAAATGAAAGGGAATATATAAAATCAAAAATCCGACATGTCCGTATTGATCACGGCATTCTGAACATCGGGATGGCAGCTTTTGAGGACTGCAAAAATTTAATTAGTGTAGAAATGCCGGATTCTTTGGAGGCTATTGGGTGTAAAGCTTTTAAGGGGTGCGAAAATTTAATCAGTGTAAAAATTCCAAATTCTGTTACTCAAATTCAATGTTATGCTTTTTATGGTTGTGCATTGCTTAATCTTGAGATTCCAGATTCTGTAGCTCATATTTATGATTATGCGTTTGGTAAATGTATGAGTTTATTTAGTGTCAAAATTTTAGGACATAGCAATCACAAGATAGAACTGCATGATAAAGTATTTGCTGAGTGTAGCTCTTTATCGTTAATTGAGGCTGACCATCCTGAAAATTGTAATTTAATAGAAGGAGTTTTCAAAGACTGCGCAAATCTTATATCTTACGCAGTGCAGAGACGGTTCCGGATATGAACCAACGCCTTCAGAAACATTTTTGAAGGATGTATTGATTTGTTTAGAGCAAAGTAAAGAAAATAAAACTTTAATATCTCAAAAATAAAGTTTACAGAGATCTTGATCTCCCTTCCACAGAATTTGGACTGGGAGATTAGTATTTTAAATTTGAAAGTAGAACGACTTCGAAAACCGCCACAGAGGTCATAAGTGAAAATTCAGATCTTTTCCGAACTATCAAAAAGCATGGCAAATCTTAGAAAGTGCGCTTCGGGAACTAATCTTATCAATAATTGAGATTGGAAAACTAGCGAACTTATTTCACATCAGCGGTGAAACAATAAACGTCGATTTTGACGACTCGATCATCGAAAGCAAGGAGCAAGATAGACAGGATATTTCAATGGATGCACATAGTTTGATCGAATATCGAATGAAATGATATGGTGAAGATGAACAAACTGCGAAATCTAAAATTAATGAAATCAAACAAAGCAATAACGAAATTAACTTAAAATTTGAAGACGAATAATCTTACTTACGAATCAACTGACAAACTTATCAAAATGTATGACGATCTGACGCAATATGCGCTCGATGACATTGTTGAAAGAATCGTCCAAAATGAAGTGATTACAGGCACTGCGGAATATCGAATTTGGAAACTTCAGCAAATCGGAATTCATCTTGAGAAAATTAAAGCATATATCAAACGAATGACAAAATACTCCGACGAAGAAATCGAAAATATCTTCAAAAATGCTGGTTTTACGCTATATAGGCCGATAACCAAACCATTTATTGAACAAAATACAAATTTTCCATTCAACATAGAGACATCAAAATATTTTCGAGATGTCTTTTCTTACTACGTAAATTCAACAAAAGGGACGGTCAATAACTTAACGAAAACTACAGCGATTTCTAGTCAAACTTTGTTAATAGATAAGCTCGATCAAGTGCATTTTCGAGTTGTGAGTGGAGTTCAAAGTCACGAGCAAGCAGTTTCTGATGCCATAGATGAAATCGGCGCAACAAGTTTGAAGGTCATATATCCAACGGGACACAAAGATAATGTCGACGTTGCTGTTAGACGCGCCGTTGTAACGGGTGTTAATAAGTGCTATTCAGATTTGAATTTAATCAGTGCTCGAGAAAATGGGTATAACCATATTTTGGTGAGTTCTCATTTGGGTGCAAGACATATCGAAAATCCATCACCCAAGTATCTTTCGCACGACTTATGGCAAGGTCAGGTTTACGAGGTCGATTGGAATACAGTTCCACTTATTGAGAATTTTTATAGGGAGGAAAGATATCAGAAAATAGAATTCCAGAATGGCTAAGGCCTTATCTGGACGAGAATGCGTATACCTCTATGAAAGACGATATTTTGAGAATGGTCCCGCAATCTAGAGAAGAAGTTTTGCTCAAATATATTGCTTTAAATACCGAGGAAGAATCAAATTATCAAGATTTTATAACGTCAGATGATGAAGATTTTATCGACGTTGATGGTCTTCAATTTACCGTTAGAAGTTAGGGAGGGGTGTTTCAAAAACAGGATAGATACAACGAGATACTCCAAATATATTAGTAAAAAAATTCCCAAGATGGATCGGTTGACAGGTTTATCTACTTTATTTTTCGAATATGCAAATTCATATTTTTGATCTACTTTTAACAATGCCCTTGTTTTTAAAAAAAATAATTTCTAATTGATGAATTTACTGTTGACAAAAAAAAAAAAAAGATTTAATATGGACATGGTCCGGTTTGAAGGGTCAAGAATTTATAATTATTGGGAGGTATTTATATGAGTTCATTGAGGCGTAAATTAATCAGCGCTATGGTGTGTGCATCTTTGTGTTCGCCCGTATCTTCGGCACTTTCAACTGAAGCAAAATGCGGTTTTGGAATTGGTGGTGGATTGGTAGGTGCGGCTATTATAACCGCTTATCTTAAAAGTAGAAAAAACAATGGGTCCGATGATAAAGCTAATTCTGGGATTACTGTTGAGGTTTCGGATACTACGAATATCAGTGTGTCGAATTCCAAAATTGATCTGAGCATTCCCAAATCAGAATCAAAATTTGAACCTAGTAACAGAGAAGATATCATTGGATGTATTGGACAGGAAAGATATGATTATCTGTTCAAGGTTTGTAAAGAATTATTTGTTTTGGATAAAAAAGGGGATCTTGGGGTAGACAATAATAAAATCGTGGATTATATAAAATCAATTGACTTCGTCAGATTCGTGAATGAAACAAAATTTGAAAATTCAGATGTAAAAAAATTTGTGAATAAGCAGATTGGCAATAATAGGTTGAGGGAAAATTTTATTTGTAGTCTGAAGAGATTATTAAATGTAATTTTAAATGGTAAGGGGTCGACATTTAAATCAATTAACGGTGTTGGCAATTTTAAAGGTTTTGAATGTGAATTGGAGTCCGAAGTAAAATTTTCAATTTTGGTTGATAATGACAATCGTAGTATTAAAATTGTATATGAGAACAACTTTATCACTTATCTAAGGGTGGCATTCATTGTTACTACTTCATAAGGATTGATATTACAACCCAATAACTTTACTTTTTTGGGTTTTTCTCCGGTAGTGGATTGCACGCCTTCTGTTTGGTTAGGGTTCAAGATACTATTGGGGTACTCACTTTCTGTATACAAATGCAGGTTATGCAAGTGCATTACGGCTTGGTGGGGTAATTTTTGTTTTAATATAAGTATGATAATTGAAAAATAGATTGCGTAAATATTCAATTTGAATGTTTTTTATTTGTTTCGTAGTATGAATTCACTATTTTTGCTATATTGATTTTGGAGTTTTTATTGAGCAATGATACTACAACGGCACAAAACCAGCTCACTAATTGGACATATGTCTCTAAAATGGTTACTTCAAACGACTCGATTACTGCTACTTGTTTGGATAGTAAGCCTACGATTGCCCTACCTATATCTTTGGTTACTATCAGGTAATTTAATGAGCTAAATAATCTTAAATAGAAATAATAAAATTAGAGATTATGTTACTTTTAATCAGCTTATAGATAAATCAATAACAACAGTTACCGAAGATATGCTAAGTGGGGAAACCGTTATTGATGATTATGCTTTTTACAATTGTGAAACATTGACAAGCATAGTAATACCAAATAGTGTAACTGATATAAAAAGTTATGCATTTTACGGTTGTAGAGCACTTACAAATGTGGCAATTCCGGACAGTGTACAATTAATTGGTGTTTCCGCTTTTGAGGGATACCGTGCTCTTACGAGCATAACACTCCCTAACGCATGACATCAATTGATCGTGGTACATTTAGTTATTGTAGCGGCCTTATGAGCATAACAATTCCAAATGGTTTAACCACAATTAACGATAATGTATTTGCCAATTGTACAGCACTTACAAATATAACAATTCCAAATAGTGTTAATACCATTGATAGTTATGCTTTTGTTGCTTGTGCATCACTTAGAAATTTAACATTACCGAGTACTGTCACTAATCTCGGAAGTGGTATGTATCAAAACTATCAGGATCCTCAAAAGAGCCTAACATTGTTGAGTGTTACACCACCAACAGTATCATCACCAGATCCGTTTAATTGCCCTATCGACAATTTAATAATTTACGTCCCAGCATAATCCGTGGAAACATATAAAACAACCGGTTTTTGGGCAACACGTGCTTCCAAAATTCAACCAATTTCGACTTGACATTTAAGCTTTTTGTTGTAGAATAATAGCGCAACCTGGTGACGGGTTCATTAACATCATATTGAAATGTTAATTACTACCGTGAATTCAGCACGGTAGCTTTTTAATTGATTTAAAATTTGAAGTATCAGCAAAATGATAGTCAATATTTTAATCAAAGTCTTTAAGCTCATAATCATCCCTCCTTTCTCTGACAGACAGTCAGATTTGGAGAAATGAACCCGTACTTCTAGGCTACGCTGGTATTGATGTTACCATAAACTTGTTCATATTTCAATTAATTTCTAACACTACTTGATGTCTACAAAACTTCGTAGATGTTGTTTTTTAAAGTTGTTTCGAATTTCAAGTTTGGAGGAAAAATGGCAAAGTATAAATCGAGATTCCAAGGACAAGTAATTGACGCAACGTTGCAAGCCGTTATTAATAATCCATTATTAATAATCGAGTCAGAGGTGCAAGTTGAGTTTTAACTCTTAATTATACAAAAAGCAGTTGATTTTCTATAATATATTTCATATAATGAGAGCATGACTCGTTTGCGAGTTCGTCAATTTAGGTTTTTATTTTCTTTTTTGACTCCCACGCTGATTTCGTGGGCGTCTTATTAATTTCAATATCTGGATAATCTTTAAGATAATGTCCAAGATATCTTTGATTAAATCGAACATATTTACTCACCCACTTTCTCCTCAAACAGAGGGTAATTGAAAGTTGATGACCCACGGCACGAATCATGCAAAGAATGTTTTAATTAAGAATCAGATATTTTTCAACGAGGATTAGATGAGAGGCATTGCTAAAAGTAGATAGAAGCCTTGAAAATATCGATCTAAAAACGAAAGAATAAAGTTTGCTTATCACTTTATTCCTGTTGGTTTTTTACTAGTTTATTCGAATCATTTTGCTTCATCTATCTATTTTTAGCAATGCTCAAAGCATTATTTTCGTCCATGCCACTTGCGTTAGCTGACGACGGAACAGCTTAGGTACCAGGGTTGCTTGGTAGGTACTTTTATGATAATTACGATTGACACGGTAGGATATTATTTTTAAATTCAAACAATAGCCAATAATAAAATATCTATTATCGCAAATCGTAAATAATAAAATGACTCAACAATGGTTCAGAATGATTTTTTATTATAAAAATTTTGAGGGATCATGACAAAAAAACAGACCCGGGTTTTCAAAAGCCCTAGATCTGGAGTATTCGCGGACCAATACTGCTGACTATAAAAACCAACCCGGTGATTATTAAAAACAAACTTCCATCTATAAAACTTTGTAATGTCAAATATGAGCCTATTCCACTGGGCTATAGGATCAAAAATGCTCTTTATTAGAAATAACCTTTTTACCCATGACATTCGCAACAGATGATGGTAGAACAATCGAACCATCGGGTTGTTGGAAGTTCTCAATTAAAGACCATATCACCCTATCTGTAACCATTGTTGATGAAATTGTGTGAGGAAAAATCTTCTTTCCATCATGATTAGTCCTTATATTTAAACGACGAGTTTGAAAATCCCACAAATTAGTGAGCGAATGTGTCTCTCTATAACCGTTAAAAGATGGAAACCAACATTCAACGTCATACTTCTTGTATCCAGGTGCACCCATATCTCCGACGCACACGCGAACAATATGATACGGCAATTCCAGGATATTCAACAACTCTTCAACGTTTGCTAAAGTCTCCTCATGATATTTCTCGGAATCTTCTGGAGAACAAAAAATAATTTGTTCCATCTTATGAAATTGATGAACCCTGAATGCCCCCTTAGAACTCTTACCGTAAGAACCGGCTTCGGTTCTGAAACATGGCGTAACCGCTGAATATTTTATCGGAAATTCGGAGTAATCTATTATTTCATTATCGTGAAAAGCTAACAGCGTCTGCTCTGAAGTTCCAATCGCGTACAAATTCTGATTCTCAACCTTGTAGTTTCCTTCTGGCTCAAACGGGAAATACCCCGTTCCAAGAAACGTTCTCTTCGTTGAAAAAATAGGTGGGATAACAAATTTAAAACCATTCTTAGAAAGGATCTTCCACGCAAGATAGTAAATTGCGAACGCTAAATCCGCACCTTCTCCCACAACATAATAAAATCCACTTCCGGAAACTTTTGCACCGCGCTCTAAATCTAAAATTCCTAACTTCTTACCTATCTCAGCATGATCTTTAGGCTCGAAATTAAAAACGGGAAGACTTCCACACTTTTTTATCTCCACATTATCTGCATCACTTTTGCCATCTGGAGTATCCGGTGCTAAAATGTTAGGTAACCTGAGCCAAATCTCGTCACGCTCATCCTCTAGCTTTGAAACCTCATCTTTCAAAACAGCAATCTTCTTTTTCATCTCTTTTGCTTCCTCAATGGAAGCTTTTTTTTGATCATGCTTCATCTTATCAAGCTCTGATTTTTTTGAATTCAGACTATTAATAAGCTCTAGAAACGCGTGAACATCAACATCACACCCACGTCGTTTGAAGAGTTTCATAGCTTCATCGGGATTCTTTTTTATGTACTCTAAGTCTATCATATGCATAACTCCCGTAAATTAAAGAATTTTTTCGGTACACATGGTAAGATAATATGATTATTGGTTATGTAAGTCAATGTTTTTAGGAGGGTTCAAATTTCACTTTTTAAAGTACCAATTTCTAAATTAAGCGGAGTTGGAAAGCGAACCGAAGAATTATTTGGGAAACTTAAAATTTCATCGATAGGATCGCTGATAACATTTTATCCGATTAGGTATGAAAATTGGACCAATATAAAAAAACTTAGAGATTGCGAGAGTGGCAAAGATGTTGCTGAAGTTGAGGTAAGTGATGATTTTTCATGTATATACTCGAAGAATGGGATGAGAATATATAAAGTTCAGTGCTTCGATGTGAATGATTGTCATAGTATTCTTTATGTGACGTTTTTCAATAATATTGTAATTCCAGAGATGATGAAAAAAGGAGAAAGATTTTTGATTATGGGGGATATCAAACCTAGATCTGATTCTTCCTACGAAGTAGTATGCCCTAGAATAAAAAATCTAAAATTCAAAATCCAAAAATTTGAACCCATATATTCTCAAGTCAAGGGGCTGTCATCATATACCATAAGTAAATATGTCTCTGAAGCCTTAAAACTCCTGCCTGAAAAAATTAAGGATACCCTACCTGAAACAATAATAAATAAATTTGATCTTGCATCTCTCGATTTCACGATAAGAAAAATCCATTTTCCAGATTCTGAAGATGATATAAGGCGAGCGCAACATCGTTTGAATTTTGAAGAACTTATGACATGGATAGTATCAGTTAAGAAAATGAAAAAAGAGCATGAATCTAAATTTTTAGTAAAAGATTTTTCAGATGATTTTCTAAAAAAATTAGATTTTGAACTTACGAATTCACAAAAAAAAGTTATGGGGCTATGCATAAGAGATATGTGTAGTGGAAAATCGATGATGCGTTTAATTCAGGGAGATGTTGGATCTGGAAAAACTGTAGTTGCAATGTCTTTGGCTTATAATACACTAAAATCAGGATATCAGACTGCGATAATGGTTCCAACTGAGATTTTAGCAATTCAGCACTATGAAAATTTTTTAGATTTGTTGGGTTCTAGTAATGTAGGGTTGTTGACTGGTTCGACCTCAAAAGAAAAAAGAAGAAGAATAATTTCTGAATTAAAAAGAGGAATTCCAAAAATCGTAATTGGAACACACTCTTTGATTTCAGAGGATATCATTTTTAAAAATTTAGCATTGGTTATAACTGATGAGCAACATAGATTTGGGGTTAGTCAGCGTCAAAAGTTGGCGTCAAAAGGAGAATATCCTCACAATTTGATAATGTCAGCAACTCCAATTCCCAGAAGTTTAGCGATGGTCCTATATGGAAATATGGATTTTTGCACTATTGACGAAATGCCATCTGGGAGGAAAAAAATAAAAACTTTCACAGTCGATGATTCCATGAGAAATCGAGTTTTCAAATTCATAAAAAAGCAAATCGATTCTGGACATCAAGCATATATTGTGTGCTCAAAAGTGAAAGAAAACGAAAAAGATGATGCAGCAGTAGAATGCTATGAAGAAAAAATTTTAAAAAATACGTTCAAATCATATCGAGTATCGACAATACATGGAAAGATGAAGCCAGCAGAAAAAGAAGAGATAATGAAAAAATTTGCAGAAAATAAGATAAGTCTTTTAATTTCGACTACCGTAATAGAGGTTGGGGTAAATGTTCCGAATGCAACCGTGATACTTATTGAAAATGCAGAAAAATTCGGAATAGCTACACTTCACCAAATGAGAGGACGCGTAGGACGAGGAAATGAACAGTCGTACTGTATACTTATGTATCAAAATCTTTCTAGTAAAACCAAAGAGCGAATAGAAACACTTTCAAAATCAAACGATGGGTTAATGCTTTCAGCTAAAGATATGATAATGAGGGGGCCTGGGCAGTCTTTTGAGAAAAAACAACATGGATTTGAATCTTCAAGAATAGAAACAGCACTTATGGATCAGGAAATGGTTGCCCAATGCATAAGCGCCATAGAATTGATACAAAATCAAAAGATCAACGAAAACAAGTAGCTAAAATCATTTCTTTTCGTTGTTTTCGCTATTCTTTGAAATATCTAAAGGTTTTTCAGTAGAGACATCTTTACTGTCTTCAGCTTTTTTTTCATCAGAAGATTTATCTTCTTTGCTTTCAACAGACTCATTAGCCTTATCTTCAGAATCAACATTGTTTTGTTTTTTTCCGTTATTACCTAAAAAAGGATTAAACCACGCATTGTACCAACCAAATATATCAAACATAGGGTCATTAAATACAAAATTACCTAACAAATCATAATAAGTACAAGTGTCGAAACCCGAAGAATTTCCGAAAGTATCAAAAAATTTGCCAAGGTTCATTTCTTTCATTTCTTTCATTGCCTTATCACAGTCTTCAGAATTATTAAGTTCGTACTCAGTAGTTTCCTGTTTACCATTTACATTAATAGTCTTAATAACCTTCATGCGACATTCTCTAGTTTCATTTGTAGTCTGACCTTTTTTATCTTCAATTTTGCTCCCCTTAGCCTGCATCTCGTTATTTTTAATTTCGACTTCAGAAGCCTGTACTTTATTTTCATTGACCTTCTTGCCACCATCAGCACAAGCAACACCACCAGCGGCTAAAGCGACGGCCAACAACCTTGAAACATTCTTAACGATACTGTTCATAAGAACGACCTCCAAAACTAATATAAGATTTCTTTAAAACCCAAAAGGGCTGTTTTAATTGTACTACGTATTTCCTAAAAATGCAATAGCTGTGCGATCAATGGTATTGCTAAAAGTAAATAGATGATATAAAATGCAAAGCATGATAGAAGAGAAAAAATATCCAGAATGTGGACAAAAAGAAAAAGTGAAAAATGGATTCATGAAGAGGAAAGCAAAGGTATAAATGTAGAGATTGCGGATGTAACTATAGCTGGCGGAAGAAATGGTCATCCAGAGGATATAAAACAAAAACAATAAAATGTTACTTGGAGGGTAATGCGTTTAGAAGAATTGAAAGATTACTTCATGCTAGTCATGCAATCTGTAATAAATTGGGTAAAACAGGCTGCATGTGAAATACGTAAAATGAGGGCGTTTAACGACAAGAAAACGAATATCTTAGAACTTGATGAAATGTGTATAAACTTTAAAAAAAAATATGGCTTTGAACATCAGTAAACAGAAAAACTAAAAAGCTTGTTGGCTTCTTCGTGTGCGGTCGTAGTTCTAAAAGCTTTGAGGAACTTTGTTTTGTGAAAATATTTCTCATATTGAGGCTAAGTTTTATGCTACAGATAAACTTCCATAATACGATATCATTCCCCAAAATAAACATCTGATCGGCAAATACTCATCCTTTTGAACGTGTGAATCGTCTTCTTCGTCATTATCTTGCACGCTTTACTCTCAAAACTTATTGCTGGTCTAAAAAAGTTTAAATATGATTGTTTACTTTCTCTTATTGTTTTTGTGCCGTGACTATTTTTCTTCTATGCACTTTTAGCAATGCCCCAAAAATTATTAACTTGAACGAAAAATCAGCCATGCCCAAAACACATCTGATTACGTAGCCATACGGCACACCCAATGCTGGGTTATATCAACTTGCATTAAAAATTACAAGAATTTAACCACTGTCTCTGAACCGTGCCTAAGTTCATCTCCGTATACAACCCGTGTACCAGATTTTCCAAAAGCATTATTATCGACCTCAGCGTAACCCGGCACATAAATTACCTTTAAATTCGGGCAATCAGTAAAGGCAGATGTTTGAATCGACAACGACGGCTCTACTTCGCCTAAGAAATTGAGATAATCAGAAACGGCAGATGGTGATTTTAAGGTCTCAATCACCTTCAAATCAACATCGGAAAGAATTTTTCCGTGTCCTTCAATGTAACTAAAAATCTCCGACGATGATTTCATAGCATCAATCTTGTTCAAATCAGCAGAGGAGAAATCTTGATAGCACATTCTAAGGTAATTAGAAACGGCAGATGATGATTTTAAACCTTCAATCACTGTTGTAACAAAGGGAATTTCAAACGTAACATTTTTCAACCTCTTACAACAAGCAAAAGCATTCGAACATATAATTCTAACAAACCCGGGAATTTTAATTCTTTCCAGACTATTACAACCGCTAAAAACACCTATATCAATCGTTTTAATACGCGATGGGAGAGTAACATTTTTTAGATTGATACACCCCTGGAAGGCATATCTATCTATCACAGTAGAAATCCCACACATATCAACTGTTTTTAAATTTATACAACCACTGCAGGCACTGCGCCCAAGTTTTTCAACAGAGCCTGGAACCACAAGACCTTTTAGACTTATGCAGTCAGAAAAAGCGTTTCTACGAATCTTGGTGACAGAATCTGGAATTACAACTCTTTCCAAGGAGGCTAACCCTCGAAAAGCTGCTTCACCAATTTCACTAATACCATCATTAATGATGACACGTTTAATATCTGTAAAGAACTTTTTGCCGGGATAGGACTTATGCTCACAAGCAACAAATCCCAAGCTTCGCGCATATTCACTTGAAGCAATTATCTTACTATTTTTAACCCCAGTGATTCTCAATTCTCCGTTTGCTTCATTAAATTCGTACAACACTTTACTAATGGAACATTTTTTCAATGCACACAAAATCTGCGAAGAACACGTAAGTAAGCTGGATAACGCAACAGCAACTCCCATGACCTTTCTTAGTTTTTTCAACAATCTACCCTTAGACGAAATAAACGCCCTCCTTTAAAATTTAAATCCGAATACACAAACTACATAAATTAACACATATTCACATATCCACGATTTGGATACATCATAATTGTATTCCGAAAAAAAAACAACACAATATCACATATGGCATTGCAAAAATAGGATATAAGGTAAAGGCGTTGCTAAAAATAGATAGATAAAGCAAAATAATTTGAGTACACCAGTTAAAAAAACAACAGGAGTAAAGTGGTAAGCAAACTTTATTCTTTCGTTTTTAGAGTGATATTTTCAAAGTTTCTATCCACTTTTAGCAATGCCAAAAATGTTACTTAGTTGATAATTTTAGCTGTTTTGATTTATAATAAATGTACAAATTATACAAATACGATACCTCGAAAAAAGGCGGTGGTTTTTATGAAAATAATGGAAGACAATTCCAAAGGTTACATTCAAAATGGTGTGTTAGTTAAACATAACGGTCAAGCTTATGAGAATCCAATTAATACAGCTAGTTCGAAAATAAAAATGCTAATCAATCAAACCGGAATTTCGTTCGATGAAAACGTTAAAGAGGGATATTTTAATGACGTAGACGCAATATTGGTGGGCAATTCATCAGAGGATCAAGGTAGCGTATTTGAAATTATAAGCAAAATGATTAAAAGCATATATGTGAATGAAATTAAAGGCAATAGCGGTGTGAAAAAATTTGTTGAAGGTTTTACAAGGGAAGTGAAAAATAATGACATAGACGAGGTCTATGATTTTCTCAAATCTGTAAAAAAATATAAAAAATTTAGGTCTAGAATAAATTCGTTAGTTGATGTGTTAGTCAAGCTGCGTGTAAATTATGAAAAGCAAAAGAAAAAAAGTCTTACTAATTGTGGTAAGGAATCAAAATTTGAAAAAGAATCAATTGATAAAGCTAAGAATGCTCTTTCGGATATATGTAAGTCAACAGAAAAAGAAGAAATAAATAACAAAATAAAATCAGCATTCGACGCACTTTGCGCAGCCGCTAGATTCGATTCAAAACGAGAAGCGAAAACAAAAAAAGCAGACTCAGGAAAAGTTAAAACAGGGCTGATACCTTGGTATAATAACAATAAGAAGGCAAAAACAACAAAACAAATTTTAGATGCATTGATAAACATAACAGACTACATCCCAAAAAAGGAAGGGCTATTTGGAAAATCGAGGTTGACAAAACTAAAAGGGGTAATCGAGGAATTATCGAATTTTAGAGATGAATTTTTAAAAATTGTTAAAGCGAATCCCTAAACAACTTCTGATTGTTCCTCACAACTGGGCCTCAGGTGACGCAAAACTAGTTCTTTAATCTCATCTGCGAGGGAAGATTCTTTTTTAAGAAGGTCTTTTAAACTATCCTTCCCCTGCAATTTGTAATCTTTATATGTGAACCAAGCGCCTCCTTTTTGTATTATTCCAAATTTTATAGCAGCATCTATTATCTCACTTTCTCGCGAGATTCCTTTACCGTACATAATATCAAACTCTGCCTCTTTGAACGGTGGAGCAACTTTGTTTTTAACTACTTTTGCTCTTGTGCGTGCTCCAACAAACTCGCCGTCGATTTTCAAAGATTCTATCCTCCGAATATCTAGCCTAACTGAAGAGTAGAACTTAAGAGCTCTTCCTCCTGTTGTGACCTCAGGGTTTCCATACATAACCCCGACTTTTTCCCTCAACTGATTGATAAATATTGCTACACAATTTGCTTGCGCAATTATAGGAGTAAGCTTTCTTAATGCTTGAGACATCAATCTAGCTTGAATTCCAACATGAGCATCTCCCATCTCGCCCTCTATTTCTGCTCTTGGAACTAACGCAGCTACTGAATCTATGACTATAACATCTATGGCGCCTGATTTAACTAACTGCTCAGCAATTTCAAGAGCTTGTTCACCAGTATCGGGCTGAGAAATTATAAGAGAATCTATGTCGACTCCCAAATTCGAAGAATAAACCGGATCGAGTGCATGTTCAACGTCGATAAATGCCGCAAGACCTCCTTTTTTTTGAGCTTCAGCAATGCAATGAAGAGCTATCGTAGTTTTCCCAGAAGATTCAGGACCATATATCTCAACAATTCTTCCCCTAGGAAGACCACCGATACCGAGCGCAATATCAAGCATTAAAGAGCCAGTAGATATAGCCTCAATTTTTACACTTTCTTGATCTCCAAGACGCATAACAGCGCCCTCTCCGAATTGTTTTTTTATTTGTGCAATAGCACACTCAAGTTCTTTCTTCTTATCAACTGGTGCTATCTTATCTTTTTGTTTGTTATCCTTTTCATTTGACATATTTTTCCCCTAATTTTTCTAATCTTTTACACTCCACATTTAAACTATCTCGCAAATTAAAACGTCCTAATCTAAAAAAATAATTTTTATACTAATTGGTAATAATCCATTTTCTATGATTTAACATCTCCCAATTTTTTTAATCTTTCGCATGCCACTCTTATGTTGTCTTTCAAATTAAAACAACTCAACCTAAAGAAATACTCTCCATTTTTTCCAAACCCAACCCCAGGAACTCCGACAATTCTCAACTCTGAAAGAAGATAATCAAAAAACTCCCAAGACTTCATTCCAAATGGACACTTCATCCAAATATACGGCGAATTTTCACCACCAAAGAATTTTACGGATATACTCTGTAGTGTTTTCGAGATCATTTTAGCATTTTCTCTATAGTAGTTCAAAGCCTTTCTACACTCCCTTTCACCCTCGTAAGAAAGAGACTCTTCTGCCGCACGCTGAATTATATATGGTACTCCATTAAACTTAGTAGCATGTCTTCTAGTCCACATCTTATTTATGTTCATATCTTCAAAAACTAATTCCTTAGGAACCACCGTATATCCACATCTCATTCCGGTAAATCCAGCAGATTTTGAAAACGATTTAAACTCGATAGCACACGTCCTGCTTCCTTCTATCTCAAATATGCTTCTACAATACTTCTCATCTGAAATAAAAGCCTCATATGCGGCATCGTAAAGAATTACTGATTTATTATAGTTGGCATAATCAACCCATTTTGACAACTCATCTTTTGTGTATGCTGCTCCCGTCGGGTTATTGGGAGAACATATGTATATTATATCCGCAACACGACCATCAGGTAACGGAAGAAAGTTATTATCTTCATTACAATCGATGTAAGTTATATTTATGCCTTTCATTATACAAGTATCTACATACACCGGATAGACAGGATCGGGAATTAAGGATGTATTATCTGATGAAAATAAATCAAGAATATTAGAAATATCGCTTTTTGTACCATCACTTATGAATATTTCATCGTTATTTATTGATATATTTCCGCTCTCATACTCTTTCCTGATTTTATCTTTCAAAAAAGAATATCCACCATTCGGACTATACCCGCGAAAAGTTTCTATTTTTGCCATTTCATCAGAGGCTTCTTTGCATTTTTCAACTACGCTTCTAGAAAGCGGAAGTTTAACATCTCCTATAGAAAGATCTATGATATCGTCGAATCTTTCACTCATTTTGTTTCGTTTTTCCGCTACCGTTTTGAACAAAAAATCGTTTGCAAGATTTGAATATCTTTTTTCAACTTTTATCATACTTGTTCCTCAAAATAAATGATAGGTAAATAATAATCTCAGACCTCAAATTATGCAAGTTTAGCGGTTGCAACGTAAACTCTTGAAATTTCGTACCACGTAGCGTAATCAACTATTCCAGTTTGTGGAAGATTAAATGTTGATTGAAAAATTTCCACTGCACTCGTAGTTCTAGGGCCATAAATTCCATCTGCGGTAAGAGGAGATATCAGAGGGTAACTTTTTCTTATCACCAGGAGTTGATTTTGTATTGTCAAATTATGCAAGTTGAGCGGTTGCAACGTAAACTCTTGAAATTTCGTACCACGTAGCGTAATCAACTATTCCAGTTTGTGGAAGATTAAATGTTGATTGAAAAATTTCCACTGCACTCGTAGTTCTAGGGCCATAAATTCCATCTGCTGTAAGAGGAGATATCAGAGGATAACTTTTTCTTATCACCAGGAGTTGATTTTGTATTGTCAAATTATGCAAGTTTAGCGGTTGCAACGTAAACTCTTGAAATTTCGTACCATGTGGCGTAATCAACTATTCCAGTTTGTGGAAGATTAAATGTTGATTGAAAAATTTCCACTGCACTCGTAGTTCTAGGGCCATAAATTCCATCTGCTGTAAGAGGAGATATCAGAGGATAACTTTTTCTTATCACCAGGAGTTGATTTTGTATTGTTCTCACGGATTCTCCTCTTGACCCATTTTGTAGTACATATCCAGGATAAGATGAAGGAATTCCCTCAACTTGAGAAGCGACCTCAAAGTATATGTCATACCCATAGTATCTTTTGAGTATATCAGCATAATTAGCTCCATTTTCTGCTAACTGTTTGGAGCCCCATTGTGAAAGCCATCCAGGACACGATACATTATCACCATCACAGTATTGTGTAAATAAAGGTTGTTCGATTCCAGGTTTAGTTATATATTGAGAAAATATGCTATCTACTATTTCAGATACTTGAGAAAAAATATTTCTCTGATATATAAAGCTTTGATCGTATGCGGTAGAAGATGTTATTGTAAAGTTATATCCCATATTTCTGTACCATTCGGTGTATACTCTGTTTAAGGTAAACGATGTTATAACTAAAACATTTGCAACCATGCACTCGTAAGGCCAAGTTGGGTATATTTCACTGCTGCATACA
>CAMUZI010000026.1 GCA_947165155.1 uncultured Clostridia bacterium
AGAAAAAGTGAAAAATAGATTTATGAGGGGAAAACAAAAGTATAAATTTAAAAATCGCGGATGTAACTACATTGGCGGAAAAAATGGTTGTCAAGAAGATATAAAATAAAAAGTGATAAGATATTACTTGGAAGGTAATGGGATTAGAAGAATTGAAAAATTACTTCATGTTGGTCATGTATCCGTAATGAATCGGGTAAAGCAGGCTGCAGATAAAATACGTAAGATGAGGACATTTAATAACAAGAAAACAAACATTTAGAACTTGATGAAATGTGTGTGAATTTAAAAAAAAATATGGTTCTGGATGGCTGTAAATCGGGAGACTAAAGAACTTGTTGGTTTTTTCGTAGGTGACCGCAGTTCTGAGAGCTTCGAGAAACTTTGTGAAAATATTTCGCATATTAAGTCTAAATTTTACGCTACAGATAAATTTCCAGTATACGATACCACTCCACCAAACAAATGTCTGACTGGCAAATTTCACACTTATACTGTTGAACGTATGAACCATCTTCTTTGTCATCATCTTGTGCGCTTTGCTCGCAAAACTTATTGATGTTCTAAAAGTATAAACATAACTGCTAACCCCCTCTTATTGTTTTTAGTTTTGTGTATTCTCCTTGCTTGTATCTTAAACTTAATTCTTTTTCACTATATCAATCAATAAACGCATTCATTTTCGCCCCCCCAAACAAACTGCTGCTTCTCATTACTCATAAATGTGCTAAAAAGTTATTATGTCCGCCTCCGTCTCTTCTTGTTAAGTAAACTATCTCCTCCTCTTTTCTTGTTAAGTAAACTATTTCCTCCACCTTTCATCTCACTACTACCATCCAGCTTATCAAAAATATCGAGAGCTGCTCGTAAATTTCTTTTTTGAGCTATTCTTTTTGCCGCGTCGAGTTTGGCAGCCTTAATTTTTAATTTCCCGATTGTTTGCTCAAAGTTTCTACGCTCCGCCTCATATGTCTTTCGTGCTGCCTGACCTTTATTATGCTTATACCAAGCCAATGCGCCAACACCAGTAGCTGTAGCACCCAAAATTCCATCAAAGGCAATTGCCGTCTTATAGCCTGCACTCTTCCCGGAAGAAGGTACCTTTCTGATTGTCCTATAGTAATCTGAGTTCTTAAATTCTTGACTTTGGGAAAACAATTTATTAAAAATACTAACTCTATCGGCCATAAACTTTAAATAACTCTCCGCCTCCCCACCCTCATTCTGTACGCCAGCATTATCTTTGTTAGTCCACGCAGTCATTAATTGACCGGCTTTTTCACCATCTTCAGCAATAGTATTTGCCTGGGACCAAGGCACACCATCTATTCTTGGCACAAGAAAATTCTTAATCAAATTTGCCCAAGAAGTTTTAAAATCTCCGTCACTACCGTTTACATTTAGACAACTAGCCCCCATTACATCAGAAACGAAAATATCAGCCAAATCCTTTTTGATCAAGGCGTGTAAATTCGCCAAACTATCGGGGTAATTTCCAAGATCATTACCACCTTTATAAAATTTATTACTCGCAACTTTATAACCCCTACTTGCAAGCCTTCTTGCCAGGTAATTTAACTCCACATCAGCTCTCACAATAGCCTGCCGAGCACCCATCTTTTGGCTAGCCAAAGTAGCACCACTGTATGCTTCACCTATGATGTAAAAGGAAAAAAAGCCGTTATCACCATACACTTCAAGTCTAAAATCTCGTCCATACTTCTTCAAATCTTCATCCCTCGTATAATCGCACAACATTACCCCACCCTGCCAATCAATAGCATTAACAACATCAAATATTTTCTCTTCCTGCACGCTAAGATCTAAATCCAGTATACTACGTTCATTGTCATTAATATGACTGGACAACCTTGTGAATCCAAATCCATTATCACCCCACCCAGTATCATTCACCGCACTTGCGCCACCAACACAAGATGTAAACGCACACAGACCAGCTAATAATTTCTTTCTAAGACCTCTAAATTTTCCCATAAAAATTACCCCCTTATCTTCAAAACCAACAAATCAACATTTGTTTCGTATTTCCTGATTGTATGTCCCACTGAAAAAAAAGTCAAGACTATGCGAAATTTGAAGATATTTCGAGATATAAAGATGTTTGAAGGCATTGTTGAGAGATATGAATGGTGAAATTTTTTAGAAGAATAATTTGTAATGCCTTTCTTGCTTTTTAATATAAAATATGTTATAATTGAAAATATTTGAAAGGAGATGAGGGTCATTTCTGTTAAGTTCAAAGGATTAATTTCCTTAGTTTTGTCGTATCTCTCTTTTTGTGGATTAAATTCAGGTGCAGTGAAAAAGCGCTATTTAGCTCGTAATTCTGTGGGAGATGTGAATGCTTTTAAAAATAAAAATCGAAAAAGAGCTAAACGCGTGAGAGAAATTAAATCTAAAATCAAAACGAAAAGTATAAATGTTACTCGAAAAAACAAAATAGGTAAGAGCATTGATAGAACTAGGAAAAATAGTAGTGTTTTGTTGGAGAATGTGGGCCAAAACGATGTTAAACGTTTACACTGTAAATTTGAAAATTTATGTGGAAAGTTTCTATCTTATGTAAAAAATCATCCCGTTGCTTTTTCTAGTGAGATGGTCGGTGGTATTACTGGATTATCGTTTGTTTCTTGGTGGGCGTCCATTTTGAGGTTAGGAGAATATTTTGATTCTAATAATCTATTAGATAAGAGTGATATAGGGCAAATAACTAACGGTGTGATTGAATTTAGTAAAACAAAGGACAATTATTCTATTCCAACTGCTGGGGCCCGTATGTTTTGGGATGTTATTACTAGAAAAAGTGCAGTTGAAAGATTAGAAAGTTCATTTAGAAGAAGAAATCGATCTACGAAGGGTGCGTGTTGGGATGTAGCTTTGGCGCTTGATCATGTGCTTATGAAAACAGGATGTAAACATCATTACATAGTTGGGTGGCTTTTAACTTGTGGAATTCCTCATACATTCAACCTTTTCCATATTGAGGGTAAAGGATGGTATATGTTTGACCCGTTAGATGGTGTGGGCGTATTTATAAATGGCAGATATGACGTGTGTTTTATTGCTTATAGTCAAATTAAAGATGGTGTTTCAATGTGGATATCGAATGATTATCTGGGAAATGACGTCTTAAAATTTACAATTAATAACCCAGAAGATTTTGTTGATAAGTTTAAGGGCAAACTTAAAAAATATGAAGGAAATAGCGAAAAAGAAAGAGCTGGAAATTATTTGAGAGAAAAATGTAAGCGTGAGGGGTATTATCTGGATAAATCTTTGCCTGAAGGAAATGATGAAAAATGTGGATGGTTTATTATGGAGCAAATAAATTCGTGGGAAAAAAGGAAATTGGGAGAACTTGGATGGGCTAAGTTTTTACCTGAAAAAAATGAAGACGGAAGTTTTGCTTATTGGGATAACAAACTAGTTGAGGTAAATAAATCTGGTAGACCTGATAATAGAAGTTATAGTGTGCAAAGTGATGACAAAATTGTATTTAGAGTTGATAAAAATGAACAAATTGATTGGAATTATCATCCTTTTCCGATATTCAATTGAAGAATTCATAACTTTTGTTTATGAGTTTTCTCTTCGGTAATTTGCCCATGATTGTACAATAAAGACAACGTTTTATTCGGATTATTTCCGAATAATAATTCTTATTAAAAGCTCATATAGTTTTTTGTATGCTCCATTTTGGCTTATAAGTTCTTCGTGAGTGCTCTCTTTGACGATTCGCCCATGAATCAAAGATAACGTTTTATTCGGATTATTTCTGAATAATAATTCTTGTTTATAAAAGCTCATATAGTTTTTTGTATGCTCCATTTTGGCTTATAAGTTCTTCGTGAGTGCCCTCTTCGACGATTTGTCCATGGTCTACAACTAAGATCCTCTGTGCGTTCTTTATCGTAGAAAGACGATGCGCTATAACTATTGTAGTGCGACCTTTCGCGAGTTTTTCCATCGATTTCTGAATAAACCTCTCACTTTCGTTATCTAGTGCGGAAGTCGCTTCATCAAAGATCAAAATTGGAGGATTCTTGAGAAAAACTCTTGATATTGAAATTCGTTGTTTTTGACCTCCGGAAAGTTTTGTGCCATTGCGTCCTATGCTTGTTTGATATCCATCGGGAAGATCCATTATGAACTCGTGCGCATATGCGTTTTTTGCAGCCTCTATTACTTCTTCCTCTGAAGCGTCCAATTTACCATAGACAATATTTTGATATATCGTGCCTGAAAATAAAACGCTCTCTTGATGAACAAATCCGATATTATCCCTCAAATTTTTGAGCTCAATATCTTTAATATTTATGCCATCTATTAAAATTGCACCATCAATAACTTCGTAAAATCTCGGAATTAAATTACATAAGGTCGATTTTCCGCTTCCAGAAGATCCAACTAATGCAATGTAATCTCCGGAGTTTATTTTTAAGTTTAAATCGCTAAAAATACCACTTTTCGATGATTTATACATAAACGATACATCTTTGAACTCTATGTCTCCTCGCAATACTTTAGGTCTTATTGGATTCTCTTTATTTGTTATCCTGGGATTTATTCTGAGCATTTTGAGTATGCGATTGAAACCAACTATACCATCTTTCAGAAAATCGCTTATATGTATGATATCCCATAATGGCCATTCGAGTATATTGACGTATAGTAGAAGTAAAATAATTTGATTCATGTGTAATAAGCCCTTCACAGCTAAAATAGTGCCAACAGTGGTTATCATTGGATGCATGGAAACTATAAACGTTATAAATAGCGAAAAAAATTGTGATTCTTTCTTATACATTCTATCTTTTATATCTAGATATCTTTCGTTTTTTTCTCTGAAGTTCTTTATTGAAAGATTTTCGTTAGTAAACGATTTGATTACTCTTATGCCTGATATATTTTCCTCTAAGTTGCCAGATAAATCTGAAAATACTTCACGTGCCTCTCCATTTATTCTCTGTATTGAATCAAATGATTTGAACATGAAAATAAATAAAAAAATGTATAGAATCATCAGAGTAAAAGCTAATATAACGCTAGTTCTAAATAAAAAAATAAATGTACCGGTATACTTTATCAATATGTCCAATATGATTTCTGGAACTTTTTTGACTATGTTAGAAATGCTATAGGCGTCGTTTGTTATGCTCGTCATTAATTTACCCGTAGATCGTTCATCAAAAAAACTAAGATCTTGTTTTTGAAAGTGCTCAAAAAGTTCATTTTTTATGTCTACTTCTATTTTTGTGGCAAATAAACTACCGCTGTGAAATGAATATCTATTACAGCAGTATCTTGTGAGTAAAAGCAAAGAAATTGACATAATTGAAAGAAAAATTACCCTCATGATGTCGCTTTTTTGAGAATAAAAACTATTAGTGACGTGATTGCAAACTAGTGGAATTGCAGTAGCTACTAATGAAGCTAATGAAGTTGCAAACAAGTTTTTAAGTAGCATTTGCCTATATGGTTTATAGTATGAAATTATTTTTTTTAGTTTCATTTTCATTTCTGTTTCAATTTCCAATTCGATTTCCTCTCTTTAGTTGTCTTTTTTGATCTTCTTATAAATACCTATGATTATTACTGTTCAGATAGTAAAATCAGCTGCGTCACATTTTAACGGTGTCATATTGAGCAACCGATAGAAAGCATTACTAGGGTGTAATGTCATTACATTTTTCCGATTATGATTTACCCAATTTGATTCCCTTTTTTAACTATTTCCCTTAATGTCTCTATAGACGTTTATGGTTATTATAATTCAAATAGTTTTGAAGAAGAAATGTCGATGCGGATGAATCAATTATGTTCCTCTTTTTTTGCCTTTTTGAGTTTATATTGAGATTCAAAAAGTTCCTCTGTGAACAAACAGTTGTCAATCTTTCATCCCATAATACCGTTTCGATATCATCGGATATTAGGGATTTAAAATCTTCTGAACGTTTAGCGCTCTGACCGACTGTACCATTCATGTTCTTGGGGTATCCAATGATGATTTTTGAAACTTTTTGCTCCTTGCATATATCATGTACCTTTTGAGCTAAAACGTTTAAATTTGGCTCTTCTATGACGCAAAGAGGATATGCTAAAACTTCATTCTTATCGCATAGAGAAACTCCTGTTCTGACCGATCCTAGATCAACGCCCATTATGACCATTATATCACCTTTTTAGTTAATTATGTTTAAATTTTACGTCTACTAATAAAAAACTTGAACATCTCTGCTTGCATTATAAACCTCATCATGATGATTTCCGAGTTGGGGGATATTCACCAAGATGAAACATTCGAATTTGGAATTTCTAAGGGTAAAAAAGACACAACGAAATTCTGTTTTTATCTTTTAGATAAATACCGTACCTAACAGGCAACTTCATGAATACCAAAGACATTGCTAAAAGCGGATGAAAATCCTGAAACTATCACTCGAAGAGTGAAAGAATAAAGTCTTCTGACTACTTTATTCCTATGTTTTTCCAACTGTTGTGCTCGAATCATTTTGTTTTATCTATCTGTTTTAAGCAATACCATATCAAATTGCTAAGCTGCTTTTCTATTATCATGCTTATAGCCTGGAATATGTATTTTACCGTTTTTGTCAACAGAAACTCTTATCGTGCCACAATCCTGAGTCACTAAGTATGGGATTCCGAGTGCATTGAGAGAATTAGCAACTTTATGATGAGGATAATGAACATCTTTTTTATCTCTGGCTGAAATTATAACTTGTTGGGGAGAAATAGCTTTCAAAAATTTAAACGATGATGATGTAGAACTTCCGTGATGTCCTGCTTTTAAGATATTAGATCTTAAACGTTTAGAATCGTACTTATGAATCAAATCATTCTCCTCTTCTTTTTCAGCATCTCCGGTGAACATGAAACTTGCGCCTTTATACTCGAGCTTCAAAACAACAGAGTTATTATTTATGTTTTTTTTATCTTGTTTTATTGGTCCAAGAATATCTATGTTTATATCTCCGATTTTTATCTTTAAATCTGGCCTGGAGTATTCTATTTTTATATCTTTTTCTTCCAGTTTATCCATAATCTTATTGTACCCCAAACGGTCGGTTTTGCTTCTCGAAGATCTTGAGGTCAAAAAGCGCTTTGTCTCAAATCTATCTAAAATCTTGGTCATCTGCCCGTAGTGATCAGCATGAGGATGAGTTAGAACCATAAGATTGATTTTATCTACGTTTCGCTTCTTGACAATCTCATTTTCTATGTAATCTGGAATTGAGAGCTCGGAGTTGATTAAGCCGGCGTCAATAACTATCAAATGCTTATCATCATGGATTAAAATACAATCGGCGCTCCCTACGTCTAAAAAATCAACTAGCAAATCCGAAGATGAAAAGCTCCCGTGACTACTTTTACTTTTATCACTCTTTCCGTCTCTTCCAGCGAATGAAAGCCAACAACATGCCGCTATGGCTAAAAAAAGTAAAGATACCACGCCTCCGTAGTACCCACCTATTATCTTTTTGAAAATCCTCTTCCCTAAATTTTTGATTACCATGTTTTATGATATGCACCAAAATAAATCAGAACGTATGAAGTATCCTCTATCGTGCCCACAAACCGGACATGACGCTGGTACCTCGGTCCCTTCATACACGTTCCCACACTCCAAACAAACCCACTTCTGAGTTGAATTTGATCTAAATAACTCATCTCTTTCAAGAAGAGAAGCTAATCTGCTAAATCTTTCCGAGTGTGTCTTCTCAATCTTCGCTATCTGAAAAAACTTATTCGCAATGTCCATGAACCCTTCATCTTTTGCGACTCTCCCAAACTCACCATATATGTTTACTCCTTCGTTCGCCTCGTTGCTGGCAGCTTTCTTTAAGAACTCTAGGGTCGAATCGAACAAGTCCACAGGACATTCAGTTTCAAATTTTATGCTCTTTGAGGAAAAAGGCTTTAAGAAATCATAGTAAACCTCAGCATGTTCACCTTCCTGATTCGCAGTCGTCTCGAATGCTTTGGATACTATGTACAACTTTTCCTTCTTGGCAAATGAAGAAGCTATACCATATCTCTCCCGAGCTTGACTCTCTCCTACAAAAGATTCCACTAAATTAGTTTTCGTCCGGCTACTGCTAAAATCAATATTCATCAAGCAACCCCCACGGAGTAAATTCTAGCGAAGTGAAACAGATCTGTCAAGGACTTTTGCTATAATTTGACTTAAATTTTGATAAAAAATCGATTAGATTTCTGATTTTTTTGCTCTTTTTGGTGCAAAATTGACGCTTTTTTCGCCTATTTAATATAATGTACTAGATACGTTGTTTGAAAATGATAAATTTTAGATTAAAAATGTCGATTTTGTACTTTGAAATTATATAATAATAAATTCGTATCAAGTGCTTATATATTTAACCGTAATTTAACTTTACGCAATCGAATGCCCTTGACAAAATTGGAGATAACAATCATACTTGACGAATAGTATTGAAAAAAACAGGAGGTAAAAAAAATATGGCAAATTTTAATGATGTGATTCTTTTTAGCACAGGATGCCCGAAATGTAAGGTTTTGGAGAACAAATTGAAGGATAAAAATGTGGAGTTTAAGAAAAATGTGGATACTGATACTATGAAAAAAATGGGCTTGACGTCTGTTCCGGTTCTTCGAGTAAATGGCAGTTTGTTAAATTTTGTTGAAGCTAATAAATGGGTAAATGGATTGAGGGCGTAGAAATGAAAATTGAACTTAATCTTAATGAAAATTTTTGCAACGCTACAGAAATGTTAAGAAAAAAATACGGTAAAAAATTCGAAATTATGAATGGTCTTTCGAATTCTCATCTGAACTTCACGGATTATATTAATAATTTCATAGAAAGCGGTTCGGTTTCTGATTCTACGATAGATTCGAGCGCAAATAGTTCAACTCATGATGTTAGAACTTTGCTTGCTGATATGGTTAAGCCGCATATGAAGTTACTGTCGTTTAACAGAATTTATAGTAAAATTGAGGAAAAATATGGTCTTGAAACGGCTAATAGGTGGCTCGAAGAAGAATGGTCTGGGGCGCTTTATTTGCATGATGCTTCGACTTCATCGTTCATACCGTACTGCTATGCGTATGATCTTGATCAGGTGGTCGAGAAGGGACTATTTTTCATAAATAAATTTAAAACAGAAGCTCCGCAGCATTTGACAACTTACAACGATCATGTTTTGGAGTTCATTAGTTGGGCGTCGAATAGAACAAGTGGTGCGGTGGGACTTCCGAGCTATTTGTTGTACTCCTACTATTTTTGGTACAACGATGTTAAAAATGACTTTTATTTAAGAGATCCAGAATACTACAGATGTCAATGTTTTCAGAAGTTCATATATGATTTAAATCAGCCTTACTTGCGTGTGACTGAGTGTGCATTTTCTAATATAACTATCATGGATAGAAATTATTTGGTCGAACTTTTTGGAGGACGGAGTTTTCCTAATGGGGACTATGTTATCGATCATATCGAAGGGATAATAGAACATCAAAAAGTGTTCATGAAAGTAGTTTCAGAGATAAGAAGTAGAACTATGATGACCTTTCCGGTCCTTACTTTTTCTCTCCTATACCAGAACGGTAAGTTCGTTGATAATGAATTCGCAAGATGGTGCAATAAGCACAACATGAAGTGGTTCGATAGTAATTTTTACGTGGGAAGTGATGTTACTAGCCTTTCGAATTGTTGCAGATTGATATCTAACACCTCAAAGCTTAGTGCGTTTATAAATTCTATTGGCGGAACATCTCTTTCAATTGGGAGCATAAAAGTAAATACCATAAATTTGCGTAGAATCTCTCTTGAGTGCAAAGGAGATAGGTCTAAGTATTTGAAAATTCTGAGTAATAGGGTAGACTTATGCGTAAAAACGCTGGATGCTGTGCGATTAATCATAAAAGAAAATATCGCAAATGGTCTTCTTCCCAACTATTCGTTTAAGCTTGTTGAACTTAGTAAACAATATAGCACCATAGGAATAACTTGCATGTATGAGGCGATTTCTGAATTTGGGCTCATTGAAGCTGATGTGTTCGGAAATAAGACGTACTCAAAAGAGGGGTTAGAGTTCGCAAAGGAAATTTTAGGACTGATAAATAAGAAGAAAGATTCTTATGACGTCGACTATAGCTTCAATGTTGAGGCAATTCCGGCGGAACGCGCAAATGTAGTTCTGTGTCAAAAAGATAATGAACTCTATAAAGACGCTGAGCATTATTTTATATACTCAAACCAGTGGATTCCTCTTACTGAAAAGTGTACTCTGCATGAAAAGATACGTCTTGGAGCAATTTTAGATAAAGAATGTGGAGGAGGACAAATTTCGCACATCAATTTGGCAGGTGATTTTGCAAATGAGGAGCAAGCTTGGAAGCTCTTGAATTATATTGCTAAATCTGGGGTCATATATTTTGCATACAATAGAAAGATCTCGGTTTGTAAGCAGGAGCATGCATTTGTTTCGGAGTTGTGTCCAAAATGTGGGACAAAGCCTGTTGATACTTATTCTCGGATTGTCGGATTTTTAGTCCCAACTTCGTCCTATAGCAAAGAGCGCAAAATCGAGTTTGATAATAGAAAATGGTTTAACTTGGATGAGTGATGTTGTTATTCTTAAAGAAATAATGGATGAAAATTTTCAGGATTATAAGAAAACCTCGATGTTTTTAGCGTTTCCTAAGTGCGATTTCAAATGTTTTAGAGAATTAGGACTACCGATTTCGATGTGCCAAAATTTTAAGACTCTTGAAATGACTAATTTTATGGTGAAAATTGAAGATATTTTTGAAAAATACGTTAAAAATCCAATTTCGGAGGCAATAGTTTTGGGTGGCCTTGAACCACTTATGAGTTTTGACGAGGTTATTAATCTTATAAGTTATTTTAGGACTCACGGTTGCGATGATGATTTTGTGATTTACACGGGATATCGAAAAGATGAGGTATTAGATAAAATCGAACGGCTAAAAAAATTCAAAAATATAATAATCAAGTTCGGAAGATACATTCCGAACTCTAAAAAGAGGTTTGATGGAACTTTGGGTGTATATTTACCCTCGGAAAATCAGTATGCGGAAAATATATGTTAGAAATACGTGGGATTATCACCTAAGGCGAAAAGAAGTGAGTTGTATTTATTACTAGCTCGCTCGTACCCAAAGAAATCTGATATAGTATCTACTGTTTCATTTAATGTTTCTTTTGGTTTGTCCGAGAAATCATTCAATACAAATTGTTTCCTTTCATAATCTTTTTTTGCTTCACTTTTGTATATATTTGAATAAGTGTTAAAACGCTTATTCGCCTCTTTGTTTAAAAATCCATCCGTAAAGGTAATGAATTCGTCCCAATCTCCAATTTTTTTCATTAAATAATCAAAGGCCTGAAGCGCTTTTTTCACGAGCTTAGATATTTGTACGATTGAACTTTCTTTAAATATTCTGACGATGCTTTGTTTATTTTTGGAGTTATTTACGAAGTTGATTATACCATTGAACCTTTGAAGTGGAAACTCTTTATTTTGGTCACTCCAGTCGAAATAACGTTTTGAAATAGATTTTTCATTTTTTTCCCCCTTATACTTTTCTGCAAGATTATCAATTTCCTCGTTCGCTTCTAACATGTTTTTGCAAAATGTACATAAATCCTTACTTTTAGCCTTTATAGCGTTATTGAGAGATTTTGTTATTTTGCTTAGTATTTGCTTTTTATTGGACATAAAAATCACCTCTGTTTTTTTTAATTCTGCTGTTGTATAACATACACGATTTTATTGTATATTGAGTTTACTTTTTTGTCAATAACATTGATAATTAGGACAAAATAAAACTCGGCTGCCAAAAAGTCTGGCAAGCCGAAATCTACAGAGCAAGCTTAATTACCAAATTCGCACTCAATAACGCGAGAAAGTGTTTGCACACAAATCCCCCCTTTACACTGACAAATTCTATCTACCAGATTGATATCATTATTGGTAACATATATCATATAAGACCTTAAAAGTCCTTCAGCTAAGATTAATGAAGCACTATGAGCAAAGGCTTGCGTATTCTCAATCTTACCGTTTATAGTACTAATATTCTTAAAGTTTTGAATGAGCCATTGAGTATAATGACTTCCCGCTCCCTCAATACCAGAAAGTTTGATTTGATCATTTGTAGTATCGAATGTATAAGTAAGCGACGCAACTGCTATTGCAGTTTCGGACTGTTGGTTAAATGTCGGACATGTCACTTTATTATTCGCTACTTTCCATTTCAATGTACTGACCGAACCTAACAATAGAGCATAGTATTGAAAAAACTCAAAATCTTTCTGCAATTTTTTATTTTCCTTGTCTAACGCTTGCGTAGTAGTCACGAAGCCAAAGGCACAAGCTACATCGAAAAAGCGTGTGGCAAGTGCTCCTGAACTCATTAAAACTTGATCAAGCTGTTGAGTTAAAGTAACAATTCGCTTATTTGCCTCTTGCAAATTATTTAATGGAGTAATAGACGCTGCTGTACTCACTTCCGTTAGTGGTACTACGGGCCCTTTTCTTTTCATGGACATATAAGTTAACAACCAAGTAAAGAATGAACCCAATGCTGCACCACTTACGCCAAACGTTACACCATCACCTGTGGAAAGCACAGATTTTCCAGGAATCAAAAGATAATTTGGCTTATCTACCTTGGGAAAAGGCTTCAAATCTGGTATCGACTTTTTCGAATTTGAAAAAGTCAGTCGTGGTCTCCGTACTGCTCTTCTCACGTCATGGCTTCTTGAACGCTTCGCACCTAATTGCTTTTCGTCTGCCAATGCTGTGGATGTTGTGGATAATGAACACAAACATGCCAATACCCTAGATAATGTCTTCTTCATAATTTTTATACCTCCAAAATTTAAACCTAAAAAGACGACACTTCCGTATGATATCACAAAATATATCTTTTGTTAAAGTAATAAAAGACCCTTGCAAAAAAAAAAAAAAGTTAACAAAATCCCGACTAAGCAGTTAGTAATTCGAAATCTTTTTTTTCATTTTTTGCTACTTTTTTGAGAGGACTAAACCATTTTTCTAAAACCCAAGTTTGAATTATATTTATGAAACTATTCATAATGAGATATATTCCGACCGCAGCAAACACCCTGTATGTAAACCAAACTGGTATCAAAGCGGGAATGTAGACGGCGTACTTCGACATTCCCTGAAGCTCATCTGGAGTGGATCTTACCTTTTGTGAAACAAATACTCCGAAAAGTGTAAAAACGAAACTCATGAGAGGAAATACCCATAAAAAATCAGAAAACTTTGACGATTTTGGAGAATTTAATAAATTTATTCCAAAAAAGTCGAATCCGGACCTCAATTTTGCGATCCTATCGATCTCCTCCTGTGAGAACATAGTCAGCTTCGAACGCAGTTCGTCTAGGCTCCTGACTATATCAAGCTGATCAGTTCCTTTTTGTTTGCGCTGTTCATCGTTTAGCATTCCTGTTGCCTCGGAGACTGCGTCTTCGGAAATATGCAAAACATTTGTCAAAGGACGTTGTATAGTCGAATAAACTCCACCAAAGATAATGAACGTAAAAATTAGCGAAATATTCATACACCCTGCGAATTGGTTAAAACCTTCTTTTTTAGCGATTTCCTCTTTTTTTTCTTCGAAGCATTTTAAGTCTTTACCGCACTCTTTCTTCAAAGATGCAACCCTGGCTTCAAATCTCAAATTTGGAATCTCACTTTTGTATTTTTTCACAGCCAAAGGAAACGAAATGATACAAATTGCCACAGTGAACAAAATAACCGCTGTTCCATAATTACCAGTTATCTCAAACAAGTAACCAAGTGCGTATCCAAAAAACTTAGAAACAAAATCAAAACCAAACAATTTCAAACTCCTACACAGTAGACTGGGTATAGTATACTCATTGACAACGTAAGTAACAATACCTCAATTCTGTGATTTCTCAACATGTATCTAAACGGGCGCACCAAGACAACCACTAAAATAAAATCCGATCCACACTACAAATTCCTTATTTATGGAACTTTGTCCATTCCGCCTTTGCAAAAAATGTTGCATCTCAAAAAACGCTTAGTGAAAAGGAATAAACCACGAACTGCTCCATGACGCGAAACAGCTTCCATAGCATATGATGAACACGATGGGATAAAACGACACCTGTGAGGCATATGCTTGGTTGCTCTCTTGTATAGGTTAATAATACACAACAAAACACGTGAGAACCTACTCAATATGTCCTCCTTCGAACAAAATCTGGCTTTTACAAATGTTCTTAACTCCAACAATATCGAGAAAACACACCCAGATGTTACACTTAAGAGATAAGCTCACCATAATAACTCCCAACAAGACATACGATTACTTAATCTTCAAACGACAGCACACAACTAATACACAAAACTTATCTAATGTTTGCGCACTTCAAAAGATACTCAATTTCTTTTCGCACATCGTACATTTTCAGTTTCAATATGCTCCTGCGTGCAACAAAAACGATGTGACACCCTTGTGACTGCAAATTCAGGCTAAGCAAAGCCTCCCTGATTAATCTTCTCGCACGATTCCTCTCAACGGCACATCCTACCTTCTTACTCGTTGTTATCCCGTAAGATAAGTCTTTTGAAAATACACGTCTTACATACAAGATCAAATTATTAGACGACTTACGGATGCCCCGAAAATAAGCACGTTTAAAATCAGAGTTTACACTTATAGATTTCATTTTCAACTTATCTACAGAGTGTCTTTCTTCCCTTGGAGCGTCTGCGCTTAAGAACGTTTCGCCCTGCTCTCGTTGACATTCTTTTTCTGAACCCATGTTCTCTCTTACGATAAATCTTTTTTGGCTGATAAGTTCTTAACATCTCAAATCCTCCTAAAACGAACTAACAAAAAAACATATCTTCATTCTACACTCATAGGAAATGAAAATGCAACAGGTTTCCATGAGGACATTGCTAAAAGTAAACAGATGATGTAAAATGCGAAGCATGATAGAAGAGAAGAAAATGTCCAAAATGTGGACGAAAAGAAAAAATGAAAAATGGATTTATGAAGAGGAAAGCAAAGGTATAAATGTAGAAATTGTGGGTGTAACTACACTGGCGTAAGAAATGGTTATCCAGAAGATATAAGACAAAAAGTGATAAAATATTACCTGGAAGGTAATTAGGTTTAGAAGAATTGAAAGATCACTTCATGTTGGTTATGTATCCGTAATAAATTGGGTAAAGCTGGTTGCATACGAAATACGTAAAATGAGGACATTTAATAACAAGAAAACGAATATTTTAGAACTTGGTGAAATGTGTGTGAATTTTAAAAAAAATATGGCTCTGAACGACTGTAAGTCGAGAGGCTAAAGAACTTGTTGTTTTTTTTATAGGCGACCGTAGTTCTAAAAGCTTTGAGAAATTTTGTGAAAATATTTCTTATATTAAGGCTAAATCTTATGCTACAGATAAATTTCCAGCCTACGATATTATGCCCCCAAAACAAACATCTGATTGGCAAATCGTTGTGTTTTAAGTAATTTTTTGATTATCTTATTGTTATTTTATGATCTGTTGACTTTTGGCATGTTTACAAAATTTGAAAGGTGTAAAACACAATATTTTTCTAACGTACACTCCTTAGTTTGGAATTTTTACAGAAGAAATCCTGAAACATATTGACATTTTTTTTTTTTTGATGTAGAGTGGTGATACGCACTTGTGGTTTTTTCTTAAGTGTGAATTTATATTGTTTTGGGAGGAGTTACTTATGAATAAGAAGGCTTTAGCTTCTTTGGCGGCATCGGTTAGCTTGTTAGCTGCACCGTCGGCTCGTGGAACCAAGGGTGGTATTGTTGTTGGGTCGACATTATTGGCTGCAGGGGCGGTGGGGGCGTACGTGCTTTGTAACGCCCGCGGGAAAGTCGAGCTCGCAAAGATGATCGATAATATGATGTTGAAGTTAGTTAGAATCGTTGACACCGGAGGGGGCTCTTATGTGATCCGGTTTGGTAAAAATGAACTCAATTTCGTGGCTGCGTATGTCAAGGATGCGTGTGGCAATATAAAAAAGGTGTTAGTCAAGGTTGGTAGTGAAATTGCTAGTAAGGAAAATCTTTTGTATCAATTAAATAGGGTACAGAATAGTGGTGGGGCGATTGACCGTAACTTCATACTTGAGGTCGATGATTTAATTAAGTGCGCGAGAGGTGACGGATATTGGTCGGATCTTATTAGGAAGTTTCTTGTGTACGGTTCTAATTTTTTTATGCGCGTATTTATGAGTAGGTTCAATGAACATTTTGGTGGTACGATCAACACAGTTCGCGACGTTTGGGCATTATATAATGATCGTAATGATCGTTATGTTCCGGTGTTAGAACAGTACCCGAGTTTGGGAAACGACGACGTTGAAGAAGAGCGACTTGACGTGCTGTGACTGTGAAAACAGGTTACTTTAGTTGAGTTTATTTTTTGTGCCATTACCTTTAACTGTGGGTAAGGGCATGTTTGTTGTAAATTAAACATTTTTTATTTTGTATCCTCCACAGACGAAAGGGGTGGTAGAAATGAATAAGAGAGTGATAGCATCTATGGCCGCGTCGTTGAGCTTATTTTCTTCGCATAATACATTTGGAATCTTTTGATGTGCTGTGCCTGCAACTATTGCGCTCGCAGGAGTATCATTGGCTGGTTTTACTTGCAAAGTGCTTAAACGAAAGAGGCTTTGTAATAACAAAAAGGAGAAAAAACAGACAACATATTCTGATCCAGAGCTTGATGTTGCTAATGATTTGAGTAAAACTCTTGATGTGACTGCATGTAGTGGGGAAAATGAAGAGTTTTATCAGGTTTCTTGCGAAGGTTTAAGTTTTTATGTTTGCTTTTTAGAGGTCGACGGAATGGTTAATATCTTAGGTTGTTGTAACGGTTGTGAGTTGGCTCTTATTCGTTCGACACTCACGGAAATGAAAAAGACTATCGAGGAACATGATCGGGAGCCGGCTGATAATTGTATGGATCTTGTTGGTGGCTTTATTGTGAATTCTAAATTTAAAAAAATTATGATAAGGAAAAAATAGAAGAAAAGATGGGGCCTAATGTACATGAAAAATTTAAAAAGTTAAGTGGTCGTTTTATACGTTTAACTTCTGATGAATGGCGAGAAATTCAAAAAAAATTATTCCTGAGTGTTAAGATGGATTTTTATAGAACCGGCCACAAGGATAAGGGGGAAATATTAATTTTTAAGGAACAGTTAGGATATATTGACATTTTTTATTTTCGATGTATAATTAGAATATGCGTGTAGGCTTTTAGCTGTAACGTAAATTTTTGTATAATTTTAGGAGGTTATTATGGGGAGTAATAAAAAGGCGTTGGTATCTGCACTTGTTTCAGCAATTATGATAGCCGGTCAGGGTGCTAGGGCGGTTGAGCCTGTGGCTACGCTTCATGAAACGATGGTCCCAGCTAGAGAAGCTTCGGTGAGCAAGGTAGTGTACGAACAAGCTTCTCAGTCTGCAGTTCCAGCAAACAGTAATGTGGCTGTACCTCAGAAAATGGTAGCTTCAGCT
>CAMUZI010000027.1 GCA_947165155.1 uncultured Clostridia bacterium
GTGAGTAAGCTTGTGGTTGAACAGGTTTCTCAGTTTGCAGTTCCAGCAAACAGTAGTGGGGATGTACCACAGAAAATGGTGGCTCCAGCTAAAGAGGCTCCGGTGAGCAATGTTGTGGCTGAACAGGTTTCTCAGTTTGCAGTTCCAGCAAACAGTAGTGGGGATGTACCTCAGGAAATGGTAGCTTCAGCTAAAGAGGCTCCGGTGAGTAAGCGTGTGGTTGCGTTTTCGTCGGTGAATGATTCACAAGGCGAAAAATCTGGGGAAGAAAACAGTTGCGCCTTAAAGGTTGTTAAGGGTGCGACGGCTTTGACAATTCTTGGTGTTGTGGGCTATGGAACTTACAAGGTTGCTGATTACACAGTGTCCAAGGTAAAGAAATTTCTGGCCGACAAGCATTCTCATGAGGCTGAGGAGGAGTCGAAGGCCATTTTGGAGTCGTTAAAAGTTGAGCATTGTTGGCTAAGGGATAGTTTTTTTGCGGAAGTCCCGCGGGTTTTTGCGAATGGTTGGATTAGGTTTGAAGTGGGCGAAGGAGTGAACCAAAGTGTATTTTATGTCTGCTTTGTTAAGGTTAACTACAGTAATGAGAAATCAGCTTTAAACATGTTGGTTGCTAGCGGTGGTGACAAGGAAGATAAAGATAAACTTGATCTATTGGTACGTAGTAAGTGGAGAATTGCATACGACATGACGTCGGTTGTAAAAGTGTTAGATAGTGCTGAGGACCTTGCGGGTTCGTGGCCCTTCCGTACCTTTGTTGAGAGCTATTTAAGCGACAATAGTAAGCGTGTGGTTTCGGAGGTAGCAAAAAGGGTATACAATGAACTTAGGGATGGTATAATGTCTTGTTCTCAACGCTATTTCGAAGTCGATGAGGGACAATGGAATGCAATGATTAGTAGGAAGGATTGTCCTTTCGCAGTCTATCGTGATATTTGTGATATTTTGTAACGGATGTATTGCATTGTTTCCCGGCCAGTTGTGGCTGGGCGTGCGTTTTTTTATCCAACAAATTATGAATTGAAGGTGAAATATTAATTTTAAAAAACATATAGAATATATTGACATTTTTTCTTTTTGGTGTATAATTAAGACATGCGTGGGATGTTTTATATCGAGCGCGAAATTTTAATGTTGTTTAGGAGGATGTTCATGGATAGCAAAAAGAAGGTCTTGGCGTCTGCTCTTGCGGCAGCAAGTTTGGCAGTTGGTTCGAAGGCGCAAGGAAGTAATGCAGGATTAGTGTTTGGTAGTCTTGGCGTGTTGGGGGCTGTATGTACGTTTTTTGTGGTAAATAAGTTGACCGATCTCATAGTAAAGTATATGAGTGTTGATAAAGAAGTCGGGGTAACTGACGAGGAAAAAGAAAAAAAGAAAAGGGACTACGTTAAAACGCTTGTCGAAAAGTTGACGAAAGATATTTCTGTTGAGCGTGGATACTATGCCACAACTTATGGAGAGGCACCACGAGGTTGCTTAAAGGTAAGTTGCGGTGGTCAAAGCTGGTTTGTTTGTTTTGTTAAGGATAAAGACAATGGGGAATTTGTTGCTTTGTGTAGCAGAGATCGTAATTCGATTGTTTCCGGTATCAGGGGATTGGAGCGTGTTGAGAAGTATTTCGACAACATTGATTTAGTACGTGAGAAAGATGGGCTTAGTCAGCAGATTGGAATGTTTACATGGCATATTGTTGATAGTCTTATTTCTGCCGTTCCTGAAGCTAATGAAGATCTCAAGAATGCAGTTTATGATGGCTTGTATCCTGTTATGCTTGATAAAGTGTGGAATACATTTTCAGAAGGTCAAGTTTATTTTGCAGCCAGCTCTGGTCAGGCAAGCGCAATTGTCAAGGCAGCTAAATGTAATTATGATAATTTTGCGCTGTCTATGGATTAGTGTTCACAGAAATGTTGTGGTGTCGCCTGACTTCGCGTCAGGCGTTTTTTGATGAGACTAATTTTAAGTATCAAAAATAAAATTTTGAAAATTTGCAAAATTGCTTGACATCACAATATTTTATTGTATAATAAGAATGTAGCTTGTGTTCGGGCTAATAGCTCAGTTGGTAGAGCGGTCGGCTCATAACCGATTGGTCCTAGGTTCGAGTCCTAGTTGGCCCACCATTTTATTTATGGATGTGATTAGTTTGAGTGATAGAAGTAAAAGAGTTTTAGCGTCTGTTCTTGCGTCGATGTGCGCTTTCACGTGTTCGTTAGCCGTAAAAAATGTTCCAAGTGCTCCTTCTGGAGTGGAAAGTTCTAGTAAGAAGACTTTTAAGAGAATTCGTGGGAAGAAGAAAAATAAGTCTGGTGCGAAATCAAATGGAGTTGGCAAGAAAAGTTTGACCAGTTCAGTGAAAAAGCCCAGTAAAGTTTTCGGTGTGTCTGGTCAAAAAAAAAACAAAAGATCCCAATAAATCTTCCAAAAAGTAGAGGCGTAATTTAAACAAGGATAAAGTGGTTCTTGGAGCTAAAAATTTTTTGAAACTTGAAGATAAGAAGGAATCCGAAGGTTTGAGTGCAGCGGGTAAGGCCGCATCTATTGGTATTCTAACTCTTTTGGGAGCCGATGTTTTATGTATAGGTGGTATGCTTATTGGGTGAAACCTTTATCATAAAAATTTGATTGAAAAGTCTGGACTGCTAGGAAAATTAAGTAGTGTTATTTGTAGCTCTTCTGCTTCAGATTTTAATATTCACTTTAATTTTGATGGTTCAAGATATGACATCTGTGTGGCACTTGATGGTAGCGATGTCTATATTATTTATGCTAACGGGGCGATAAGTGATATTGGTTTTAAGAGTAAATTTGGTGGTTATTTTGTAAAAGAAGATTTGGATACTGGTGGCGTTAATTTCTATAAAGATTCTTACCCAGGATAATCGATAAGATTTTTCCTTCTGTTAAGATAGATAATTTGTAAGTCAGTACACAGTTTCTCAGAGGGAAGTTTATTTCGAAATTATGTGAGAATACATCGATGTTTAGGTACCGTTTTGTAAAAAATGATAATAATAATGGCATTGCTAAAACATAGATAGATAAAGCAAAATAATTCGAGCGCACTAGTTAAAAAGCCAAATGTTAAGTAAACTTTATCTTTTCGTTTTTAGAGTGATATTTTCAAGGTTTCTATCCACTTTTAGCAACGCCTCCAAGTAATATTTTATTGCTTTTTGTTTTATATCTTCTGGATAACTATTTCTTCCGTCAGTATAGTTACATCTGCAATTTCTATATTTGTACCTTTGCTTTCCTCTCATAAATTCATTTTTCACTTTTTCTTTTCGTCCACATTTTGGACATTTTTTCTCTTCTATCATGTTTCGCATTTTACATCATCTATTTATTTTTAGCAATGCCTTGATTAACTGAAGCTTTGACAAAACAATATTTACATTGTATGCACAAACTGTGGCTTTGTTTTTTAATAAATGCCAGTTTATACTTTTTTGGAGGATGTTTATATGAGATTTTATTTTAGGAGATTGTTCACATTTGTGTGTTGTTTGTTCGCTTATACATTTATGTTTGGGGATAAATCGTTAGCTAACCCCGGAGATTATTTAGCTTATTACCTAGGAAAGGGTTTTGAGG
Source organism: uncultured Clostridia bacterium (assembly GCA_947165155.1). Classification (GTDB taxonomy): domain Bacteria; phylum Bacillota; class Clostridia; order Oscillospirales; family Acutalibacteraceae; genus Improbicoccus. The sequence continues at coordinate 3,601 of CAMUZI010000027.1, forward strand.
ATGAGTCACTGAAGTGTTGTTGCTGCAAGTGTAATTTTTGTGAAAGGTATGAGAAGAAGGATGAGGATAGGAAAGAAGTTCCATTTTGTAAGTATTTTGGTCCGGTTTGTTATGTTAAATATAATGAAGGTGAAAATATAGAAGATGTATTTGAAAAAGCGAAAGTTTTTAACAATAGTAAAGATCTTGAAATCTTAAGAAAAAAATTCTTTGATGATGCGAAGAAGATAAAAAGTTATAAAGAAGCAGATGTGCTTGTAAAGACTTATTTAAAAAATTTAAAGGGCCTTTTTTGCGATTGTTGTATACAGTTTGTATTATTAACATTTGATACTAAAGAGTATCATGAGTTTCGAAATAAATCTTCCGAAGTTTCCTTGAAGCCAAACGAGGATAACACATGTGCAATTTGCCAGGAAGATATGAAATATTTATCTGGTAATTTGATGTGTAGCCAATGTAAACATTGTTTTCATAAGAATTGTATAACAGCTTGGCTTAGTCGGAAAGAAAAATGTCCTATGTGTAATGCCGAAAATCCAGAATTTTTAATTGATGTTGAGGCGAATCAAGAAAAAAAAGCGAAACTCGATAACTGTTTGTTTGATCGTAAGTACTATTCTTCATTAAACCTCGATAAAAATCGCTTTTGTGTTTTCCCTCATGGAAATGGAAAGGGCGGACGTAATTCCATGGTTCTTGATATAAAAGGTGAGCGGAATCAATGGTTTGGAGCAGCGGTTGAGTGGCTTTATGATGAAGGAAGAAGTGTATGGGTTAGATATAATAATGGCATTAATGTATACGAAAATGATGGAACTGTATATGAATGCAGACATTAATAGATAAGACATCTAAAATTTTTATGTCCACATTTGTTGTGTGGACATTATTTTTTTAAAATATAAAATTATTGACTTTTTTATCTAAAATTGCTGATACAGAACATAAATATTTTATTTTTGTATTTACATAATGAATTTGCAAACATCCAATATTTACAAAAATTAAAAAATTTAGTATAATCCCACTTAATTCGCGTACATTGGTGTTGTGATTTGGAATTTGATAAGATCTGCTTGATTTTTGAAATAGAGTATCCAGATGCTAGATGTTCACTCAATTTTAAAAGTGATTTTGAATTGCTTATTGCATCTCGTCTTTCAGCTCAGTGTACAGATGAAAAAGTAAATAGTGTGACTCCGTTGCTGTTCAGCAAGTTTCCTGATCCTCTTTCCATGTCTAACGCAGATATCTCTGAAATTGAAGAGATCATAAAACCTTGTGGACTATTTAGGACAAAAGCTAGAAATCTTAAAAATATTTGTATATCTCTAGTTGAAAATTTTGATTCTAAGGTTCCATTTGGAGTGGAAAATTTGCAAACTTTAGATGGCATAGGACGAAAAACCGCCAATTTAATTATGTCTGAGGTGTTTCATGTCCCATCTATTGTAGTGGATACTCACGTTTCTCGCGTCTCAAGAAGAATAGGACTACATAACCAAAAAGATCCGCTTAAGATAGAGATGGTGCTACAAAAAATCATAGATAAAAATCTATGGAGTCGTGTTTGTCATCAGATGGTTTTTCATGGAAGAAAGATTTGCAGATCTAGAACACCTCTATGCGATGAGTGCTGTATAAATAGATACTGCAAAAGGAATTTTTTATGAGAAAAGAGATTTAAAAGTGAGATAGAGATACTGAATTTATTTTCATGGCACTTGTTAGTATCTGACAGTTTATGAAATGAAAATATGTAAATCTAAAATCTGAGTGACAAATATTTCATAAGTGGATATCTCAAAAGGAAGTTATTATGAAAAAAAAAAGATTAAAAAGTGGAATAGGAATACTAATCTTTGTTTTTGTCGTCTTCGTTAGTGTAGTTCTTTCTCTTCTGATAATATTCAAATTCTACATGATATCGATGAAGGACAATATAATTGAACTAAATCTTCAGTCTCTAAAGTCTGGAAGTTCAAGTAAGGTATATTTTCTAGATAGTGACAAGGAATTCAAGGAGTATTCTGAGATTTCTGGAAATTTCAAGAGAATTTGGGTCGATTTTCAAAAAATTCCAAAGTATATGAAAGATGTGATGATTGCTATGGAGGATAAGAGATTCTATAAGCATGGTGGCGTCGATTTCTTTCGTACTTTAGGAGCGACTCTTAATGTGTTAAGAGGAAAAAGAACTTATGGTGGTTCGTCTATCACACAACAACTCGTCAAAAATTTGACGAATGATAGTAAAGCGACTTTTGGTAGGAAAATGCGTGAAATGGGAAGAGCTTTTAAATTAGAAAACAAAATGTCAAAAGACGAAATTTTTGAGTGTTATCTGAATATAATCAACTTTGGTGCCGGAACAAGTGGAGTTCAAGCAGCTGCAAATGCTTATTTCAATAAGGATATAGAAAATTGTGGAATCGCTGAGTGCGCATGTATAGGCGTCATTACTAAGAACCCTGCTAGGCTTAATCCACTTAATAACCCCGAAGATAACAAAAAAAGACGAAATATCGCTATAAAAGAAATGTTTAATCAAAAGAAAATTTCTAGAACAGAATATGAAAAAGCTTTGAAAGAATCTGAAAATTTGAAGTTTTATAAAGGAACCTCTGGCAAGAATGAAAATAAGAAATCGTTTGTTAGAAATTGGCACGTAGAGACTTTGTGCTCCGATGTTGTAAATGATTTATCTGAAAAATATGGAATAAAAAAAGAACTTGCTTCTGAGATGTTGTATTCGGGAGGATTAAAAATATACAGTTGTGTGGATCGAAATGCACAAAAAATTGCCGATAGTGTAATAGGTTCTTCGGTGATACCAAAAGATAAAGAGCTGGAACTTGCTTTTGCTATGATGGATTATGAGGGAAAAATTATAGCTACACTTGGGAGCGCTAAACGAAAAGAAGCTAACCTAGTTTATAATAGAATAAATTCAAAAAGACAACCTGGATCAACTATGAAGCCGATTTCCGTTTATGCCCCTGCGATAGATTACGGAATTTTTAACTACTCTTCTATCATTCCAGACGCTCCATTAGAGATTGACTTTAACGGAAGTGGAAGAGTTCAGAAATGGCCTGTTAATTGGTATAAATCATACAAGGGAAATGTAACTTTGCAGTGGGCTATAGAAAAATCTGCTAATGCTCCGGTTGCGCAGGTTTTACATAAACTTGGACTAGATAAAAGCTTCAAATTTTTGACTCAAAAACTCAATTTTAAAAATCTAGATCTGAGTGATTCGATATCGTATTCTTCTTTAGCAATGGGTGGAACTCACGTTGGTGTGACGGTTAGGGAAATGCTGACCGCGTATCAAATATTTGGGAACGGAGGTAAAGTATTTTCTCCTACTACTTATTACTATGTAACAGATAAGGATGGAAATGTTTTATTGGACAATAGAAAAAGAGAACATAAACAGGTTATAAGTCCTGCTACCTCATACATAATGAATAGATTGCTTCGCCAGGTGATAATTGGTGGAGAGGGAACAGGTAAAAGAGCTAACATTGAAAACTATGAGATAGTTGGAAAAACTGGAACTACAAGTAAAGATTTGGATTCGTGGTTTGCAGGATTGGCGCCTTCGCGTTTGGGAGTTATATGGTTAGGATATGATAAACCAAAAACCATCAGAGATAAATCTGTAACTATAAATGTCTGGAGGAAAATATTTTCTGAGTATCTTAAGATAGAGGGAGGGCCTCATGAATTTGTGAAGCCGGAAAGTGTTAGAATGTCCCCTTATTGTACGTTGACGGGTCTTCTTGCAAACGATGAATGTCCAGATAAGAGAATTGGATATTATTGTGAAACAGAAATGCCGTCGTACTGCAATCAGCACGGCGGACAAAAATGTGAAATAAACGAAACAAAAGCAGACATTCCGACTGAACAAGATGAAAACTACAACAAAATCGACATGGACGAAACATCAGAAGACACCAATGAAATGGAACAAGAGTAGACTCCTCACCCAACCCTTATAACCTTAAATTGCGGATTGCCCTCTAGAGTACCTTCGTCACCAATACTATCCAGCTTTAAAGTTTTAAAAGGACTATTATTAACATTATTATTAGTAAAACGATACCTAAACGCAGCCGCATTCTCACATAACTTCGAAATAAACTTCTCTCTGAGAAGCCGTGTACCGACCGAGTTATCTATATTAATAGAAGGAAAAATATCGATTGCCACGGGTAAATAATCTTTATAGTAATTGACGCCATCCACCCCCAAATCCTCTCTCATAACACCACTACCCAATTTACTCTTAAAATCAACATCAGACGACGCCCCCTTAACATAAACAATATAGTCACAGCCCCCATCAAACACCATACAGATGTCGTATCTTGAACCATCAAAATTAAAGTGAATATCAAAACCTGAACTAGAAAAGACACAAATAGCACTACTTAATTTTTCTAGTATCCCCGATTTTTTAATCAAATTCTCATAATAAAGTTTCCACCCAACAAGTGTACCACCTATACCTAAAGCAGCGACTCCCAAAAAAGTTGGAATACCAATGGCCGCAGCCTTACCCACCGTACTCAAACCCTCGGATTCTTTTTTATCTTCAAGTTTCAAAAAACTCTTAGCCCCACGAGTCGTTTTATCCTTGTTTAAGGTACGACTCTGTTTTTGGGAAGATTTATTAGAACCTTTTGTTTTCTTTTTACCAGACACACCGGAAACTTTACCGGACCTTTTGATTTCGCTGCCAGCTCTATTTTTCTTCTTTCCACGAATTCTCTTAGAAGTATTCTTACTGGAACTTTCCACCCCAGAAGGACCACTTGGAACATTTTTTACGGCTAACGAACACGTGAAAGCGCACATCGACGCAAGAACAGACGCTAAAACTCTTCTACTTCTATCACTCAAACTAACCATCTCCATGAATAAAATAAAATGGTGAGTCAACTAGGACTCGAACCTAGGACAAACCGACTACGAGCCCACCACTCCCATTGTACAATAAAATATTGTGATGTCAAACAATTTTGCAAATTTTCAAAATTTGTTGCACATCAGCTTTTTGAGTTTGAGCAATGGAAAGTTCAAATTGTTGTTTTCTTTTCTGAAGTTCCAAATTTTTGACTTGGTCATTAATTTTTGCAAATTTAATTTCTATGTCTTTGAAAAGGGGTGATGCCGATGTGATGGTTTTAAGATAGTCAAGATATTTTTCTTTATCGTGATTTAAGGAAAGAATCTTAGAGTTGATGTCATCAATGTTATCGAGAAGTTTACTTACTTTGGTATTTTGTATCTCAATATTCAAGTTATTTTTGAGCTGATTCTGATCGTAGTTCATTAAATAGTTGATAATTGAATTATCAGTATGTTTATCATTTAAATTTTTGAAACTACAAGAATTAAACCCATGTCTCTTGAAACGACAAATGTAATAGTAGACTTCGGGGCTCCGTCCAGCTTTAGTAATCATTTTGTTACCACATGAAGGGCAAATAATAGAGCTAAAGATTTACGAGTACGAGAATGAGATTTGTTATTGCTTAAATATAATGCCTGTCACAGTATTAGCGACATGCACATAGTTTAGCAAAAAATATAATAGTTACACCTTGAGAATAATGGTACATTCTTTTCCATCCATACTATTGAAATAACGAAACTTAATGTTTTCACAATTATTACTAACAAAAACTTCATAATAAAGCTTACCTTCATATGCTGTATATCTAAAGCCATTACCACAGCTATCATCAGATACGCTGGATATCTTGTTAGAATTATTGATACTGACACCATTGGTAACGCATCTGAGGGATCCATTAACAGTACCAAAGATATTATTTCTGCTAAAACCATTGACTCTATTCCTCTTGTTGGTCAAAAAGTTAGATATTTCCAATGTCTTGTTTAACTCATTGTAAAAATTTGTATCTCTATTAAACAGTTTTATGGAACGTACTTTACTACTTAATTTTACAGCATCTACACTGAAATATTCATCTTCACTCCATCCGGCGTATCCTGCAAGTTCTTCACAAACTTTTCTTAAAAATTCATACTTCTCCTCACCGATATAACCAACAATCTTTTCTTTAGCACAAGCAACGTCATTTTCAAATTTTATTCTTCTCTCACTCTTTTTTACAGGCTGTTCTTTTATTGAAGTGACCTTAGTTGACGAATTGCTTACCACAAGATTATCTTCTTTTTCTCCTAACTCACTATTATCATCCTCGAACCCGAAAGGGATATTATACTCCAACTTACCTTTCGATGTGCTTGAACTAGCCTTTTTTTTAGCAATTCCAATTGTTATAGCAGTCGCCAAAGTAAAACTAATAGGAATGCCCATAGCCATCGCTACCTTCGTATTACGCGACATGCCCGGTCCTGCATTTTTTGATCTACCTTTCGCTCCGACAATACTCGACACGGACGAACACAAAATACCAGGCACCAGAGCACTTACCAATAACTTCTTAAATGACCTCATAGAAAAACCTCCCAAATCAAAGTGTACGCAGTTTATAAAAACAAACTACGTGCATAGTAAATCATTTTTTTTTTTTGGTCAATAGGTATTTAACAAAGTCGGCAATAAATTCATATTAAATTTGTATTTATTTTGTTATCATAACTCCAAATTGTTTCTATCTGAAGCCTCCTATTAGAGTTTTGATTTATAAATACGTAGACGAAATGTCATGGGAGCAAATTTCTCAAAAACTTGGATATAGTAAATCGTCATTCCAAAGATTTTGTAATAATGCTAAGAAAATTTTATTTTAATTAAGAAAATCGAACTTTCGAGTTGACTTTTTCTGCTGAGTTTGATATAATGAAAGTGTTGAATTGGTGAGGTAGCGGAGATTAGGACATGTGCGAAGAATGATCTGTTGTTCAAAATGATATTTGGAGATCCGAATAAGCAGTTGATTTTCCATCATATATTTCATATAACAAAAGCATACTCGTTCACGAGTTAATCATAAAAGAATTTTATTTTTTACGACGACCGCGCTTCCTTCGTGGGCGTCGATTTCTATATTGTTTCCATTCATTGTAAACAAATTTGAATACAACAAATAAAAACCAAAGAAGATCGATCATTTGATCACCCACTTCCGCCTCAAACGGAGGGTAATTGAAAGTTGATGAACCCACGACACGAATCATGCATTCGACATTTTAATTAAGAATCAGACACTTTTCAACGAGGATTATTATGAAATATAAAGATTTTGTAAAAAGCACAGGATACGGAACTGGTGGAGGTCTTTGTGGGTGGAACTGCAGACATACCTTCATTCCTTTCAACCCAGAGACTATGACAAATAACTTAAAACAATATGATTTAGAGGAAAACAAGTAAATGTATGAAAATCATCAGAAAAAACGATATTTTGAGAGAAATATTAAAAAATATAAAAGGTCATCTCAGACTACTAAAACTGCACTTGAAAATGCTAAAAACTATGAAAAATCAAAACTTGAAAGAAAAATATCGAAAATATAAATATCTGTCTTCTAAGTGGAATAAGGCATGTAAAGCATTTAGTAAGCAACAAAATTTAAGAATTCACCAAAATAGAACAAAAACCTAAGTCTTCTCGTCTTCGAGAAGATTTTTCATATTTGAGGAACTGGATAATCTCGTTAAAACAGTTCAGTGCAGATACACACTTTAAATGCATCTCAAAGGAACTGCCCTTTTAAAAAACGGACTACCTCGTTAAAAAAAGAAGATTCTACAATCGAAGAAATTATCGGAATTGAGAATACAGAACAATCTTTTGACTATCGAAAAGAACGTGAGGAACAAATCAAAAATAAAGAATACTCCCAGCAAACTCGATATTAAATTCTACACTGACCCCGGACTATCTTGCTTAGGAATTTCTAAACCAGTAGATGATCTTTGGCGATTCAAGCCTCCTTTAAAACCAACAGAATTAACATTTCGCGGCTTCCCTTTGAATTCCCCTTCTCTATTTAACAATAATTTGTCATTTTTTAATTGATTATTCGTTTTCCGAATTTTTTCAGAGTACTCGACCAACTTCCCAAGTGTTTCCTTGACACCCCAGTCTTTTATAGACGAACGACCCAAAGCAGAAATTCCGAAACTGCCCCCCAAAGAAAAAGTAGAAAATAAAGCCAAGGAAATGGGAAGCCAATAATTAAACAGACCACCAGTAGAATCATTCGGTCCTAACTGAACCTGATGATCTTCATTTTTAATAATCTGCTTTAAAGCAGAAAAAACTGCTTTAACACCAATGGGTATAAAAACCAACGATAAAACATTAAGAACAGTTGCACCAGGTGTCAACATAAGCCTAATAACATATTTAACCCAAGAGCTAACCTTGTATTTATTTGCCAAATCCTGTATCTTCTTCTCTGCTTTTGGATTCTTATCTAATTCTTCTAAAATTCTTGCAACATCAGCATAAGTTTCATCATTCAAAAGACTATGCACCCCTCTGGCTTTAATTATTTCTTCCCCCTCTTTGGAATAATTTCCAGGCAAAAAGAAATTTCTAGCAAAATTTCCAAAACTTTTTAAACTTTTACCCCTCTTGATATTGCTATCACTTCGTAATTTTGATACTACACCTTTCATACTATCACCAACATCAGCTCTAGTGCTAGCACCACCAATTACACAAGTAACAGAGCATAAAATAGACAATAACTTTTTGATTTTCACAAAATCACCCCACAATTAAACAACCACAGATGTATTGTAAAGTATATTTAAAAAAATGTCAACTACTGAAATTGAGCCCCACCGTTTGACGTTGCTTTAGATGGAATTAAATGGTTCTTATCGTGTGGAGGAACTAAGCAAAACGACAATGAAAATTCAGAGCAATATTTTTCGTTCGATGACGATCATGAAAGGCTTTTTAGTAGTTTTATGGTTAAATTTGGAATTAATCTCAATAAAATAACGGATCTTCATTTTTTTGAATTTATATCTCTACTAACGAATCAAAAAAGAATTTTATTATTTCATTTCTGGACATATTCCCGATTTATCTAGGCTCTCTTGGCTCTTACGATTCTATTTTAAAGATCATAAAGAACTTATTTAGTTGAAAGGAGTATTATGCAATTCGAAGCTAAAAATAGATATCTTGCGATTGAATTCAATGATGATGGGATTCATCGAAAAGAGATCATAAGGAAAAAAGACATAGTAAAAATTTATGTTTCTCAGCCTTATGAAGATGAACTTATCATCGAAACTCGAATACCTGATAAGCCTTACAAGACATTGTTTATGAAGATCAAAAATAAACGAGAGAAAATCATTGAATTTTACAACAAATTCAAAGAAATCATAGGATGTGACAATTTATACGCTTTATGAAGAATCAACGAATAATTGCGGAAATATATCAGATTATTTCGAGCAAATAAAGGAAATTCTTGAGCGTATGATTTCGAAGATATCTGATGAAGAAATAAAGGAAATTAAAAATAAATACAAAAGAGAAAGATATGATTTGGACTATTTTATCTTGGATTATGTCTGGCATTGCACTTATTGGAAGCATTTTAAACTCGAGTGGGAACAAATATGGTTTTATCTTTTGGATAATTTCAAATCTTTATATGTCGATCAGATTTTATGCTATAGGTGAATATGCTCAAGCTTTGCTTTTTGCTATCTATTTCATAATAGCAATACGAGGACTGAATGTTTGGTCTAAAAAGAAAACTTATGAAGATATACAGTCTTGAATTTTTTATCATTTATACGCATAATAATAGCACGACACCGCAATTGCGGTTAGTCCATGTTTGAAAATTAGAGTTATTAATAACTGCTAGAATTTTCAGACACTGGCAGTTATTTGTTTATGATTTTATAGATTATTATAAATAGCAATACTAATAATAATAGATCCATATTCACAACGATCACCTCCTTTTTAAAGGAGAGTGACTAACCGCCTGGACGTCGTGCAGTATTATTATATTAACTTAACAACTGTTTTCAAATGAGCATAACAACATTATTTAACTGTTCTCTGTATCTCAGAGGCAGTTATTTTTTTGTGATCAAATAATTTTGGAACTTTAGTCGATTTTTGGGTTATTTTCAATCTTGAATGTTAATATCGATAAAGTTGCTTCGTAAGTTTCAAAATTAAAACACGCTCTAATCTACATAAAAGAGTGTGTTTTTTATAAATTATTGTCACAAATGCCAAAAAAAGAAAATTCCTCAGTTTTTTTCATTATTTTCAACGTCATATCGTCGACTTTTTATTTTTGATGTTTTACAACGGATCCCAATGTGATTGTTTAGGAACATCAACAAACCTTCGGTATAATTGCATTCGCAATTTTTGCATTTATACCCTTGTTTTTCTCTCATAAACCCACTTTTTATTTTTTCTGTTTTTCCACATTTTGGACATTTTTTCCCTTCTATCATACTTTGCATTTTACATCATCTATTTACTTTTAGCAATGCCAAAAAGTTAAAGTTGTTGAAAAATAAAACTGTACATGATATTATGTACCACGTACTTTGTATAATAAATTTTTTGGAGGAAATTGCATGAACAAATTGGAGTTGGTTGTGGAATTGTCTAGAAAATCTGGTATCGAGAAAGCAAGGGCTGAGGCGTTTCTTAATTCGTTTGTTGAAGTGGTGGAAGAGGTGGTTGCGAAGGGCGAGGCGGTACAACTAGTCGGTTTTGGAACTTTCGAATTGAAGCATCGTGGGGCCAGAGTAGGTAGAAATCCAAGAACGGGCGAGAAGTTAAATATTCCAGCTTCTAACGTTCCTGTTTTTAAAGCAGGGAAAAATTTTAAAGATATAGTTAATAAGTGAAGGGTGGTGAATGTAAGCCTACCCTTGTGGTATTGCTTGTGTTCGCTTTGTTGGGGGGCGTAGCTCAGTTGGTAGAGCGTACGGTTCGCAACCGTGAGGTCGAGAGTTCGAATCTCTTCGTCTCCACCAAATTGATCTAATACGAACCCTCGTGATGAGAAAAATATTTACTATTCTATCGCAAGCATTGCATTGGAAGTTTCTCTTTGGGTGAAAAAATTTTGTTGATGGGTGTGGCAATGGGTATTGAGAGGGTTTTGTGTTACTTATGTTACCATTTTTAACCTGTCAAAGAAAAATTTCACTTGCGCGAATTCAGGTTTCGGATCTAAAATTTTTTTCCAGATTGTCTGTTTTTGGTTTGAACAAAGGGTGGTATCTGCGGTTTTGCCAGTTTCGAGAGTTTTGGTTTATTGGTGGTTGTTTCGTTTTCTTTTTCAGGTATCGGCGTTACTTACTTTTATTGAAAGTCTGAGCATTGCAGAAATGGGATATAAATGACAAAGAAAGGGTACGAAAAATGAATTTTACAAAGGTGAGCAAAAGATATAAGTGTAAATCTTGTGGATGCAATTATACCGTGGGATTATTATGTTTGTAAGTGCGGTGCAGGAACTAAAAGCAGAGTCACCAATTTCTGTTATATTATTTGGAATTGTTATATGTGCTAAGGAAGTACAACCATTAAAAGTATACATAGGAAGGTTAAATTACTCGGTAGAGTAACACTTACCAGGGAAGTAAAATTTTCAAACACGTGATCTCCCAGATTAGTACAACTTTCTGGAATTATTATGCTTATAAGTGAACTGCAAGAATTAAATGCACTCCTGCCAATGCTAGTTATACCATTTTGAAGTGTTATATTTGTTAAGGAATTACAATTATAAAAACACACCCAACCTATATATCTTACACTGCTGGGAATTACTACATTTGTAAAAGAAGTACAATCTTGAAAAGCAGCACTATCAATCTGGGTAACACTATCAGAAATAATCACATTTGAAAGATTACTACAATTAAAGAAAGCGTAACTACCTATAATAGTTACACCATACGGAATGTTTATACTTGTAATACTTTTATCAAGAATTGAAGATAAAGTTATTTCATCTGTTAGAGTTTTGTTTTGCATAATTACTTGTGACATATGTGGCAACCTCATTAAATTATGAATTTATTGAAATATGAACAAATTTATGGCATTATAGTTCTTGGCGTAGCCTGGAAGTACGGGTTCATTTCTTCTTGCCCAACTTTCTTAGTTGGAGAAAGGGGTGATGAAAAATGTTCGGGATTATTTTATCCGTTTTTCAATTGTTATTTATCATTCTACAAAGCGTATTCTTGATTTTGAAGAATAAACAAAAGAAAAATAAGAACCACCGTGCTGAAACCACGGTAGTAATTGAAATATACATTTTATAATTTGATGAACCCGTCACCAGGTTACGCCATTATTGTATCACGAAAAGCTTAAACGGTCAAGATGGTATAGGTTGGATTCTTGAGGCATAACTCGACCAATAAGTTGCCGTTTTGTACGCTTCAACTGATTCTGAATGAACGTATATAACTAAGTTTTGCGATGTACCAGAAAATACATAGCCGTTGCCAAGATTTGGTGGTGATAATGCTAATATAGTGACACTAATGAGATTACTACAACCATTAAAAGCACTAGTACCAATTTGAGTTACACTACCTGGTATTATTATATTCTTAAGTGTTCCGATTGAGTAAAATGCCTCGCTTGAAATACTAACTAAATGATTTGATAAAGTTATCGTTGATAAATTGGTTCTTGAAAAAGCTTCTTCACCTATCGATGTTACACTATCTGGAATTACTATATTTTTAAGGGAGGTACATATATAAAAAGCCTGATTCCCACTTTAACCATTCTGGAATTCTACTCTCTGACATCTTTCCTCCTTTAAAAATTCTCGATAAGTGGAACTGTATTCCAATCAACCTCGTAAACTTGCCCT
>CAMUZI010000028.1 GCA_947165155.1 uncultured Clostridia bacterium
TGTTCGATGTACATAGAAGTGCATAAAAATGAAAGTAGGATAAATTGTCTATATGTTTAAGTTCTCAGTCGTCTATCGTCGTTAAAGATATGTAAACTTTTTCAATTGGAGTGTTCTTATTTGTGATATATTCGAATCTTATTGAATATCTCGAAAGTGTAAGATGTAGATACTTACTAAATGAGCCTTTAAAAAAGCATACAACAATGAAAGTTGGCGGTCCCGCTGATATTTACGTTGAGGCGCGTTCGGCTGAGGTTTTGGTTGGGATTTTGTCTATCGCAAAAAAAGAAGATATTCCTATTTTTTTGATCGGAAATGGTTCCAATCTTCTCGTCTCGGATTATGGCTTTCGAGGGATAATAGTAAAACTAGAGGGAGATTTTTCTAAGATCTACATAAAAAGCGACGATGTTATTTCGTGTGGGCCTGGAGCAAAATTAATTGATTTATGTAAATTTGCATTAGAAAATTCATTATCTGGCCTGGAATTTGCGTATGGAATTCCTGGAAGTTGTGGAGGCGCAGTCTACATGAACGCCGGGGCGTACGGTGGAGAAATAAAAAACGTTATAAAAAAAGTAGAGTGTATAAATTATGATTCAAAGAAAAAAATTATGCTAAGAGATGATTGTAAATTTGAATACAGAAAGAGCTTATTTTCTAGTGAGAAGATAATAATTACAAATGTGGAATTCACACTTCATAAGTCCAGATTTGAAACTATAAAAGAAAAAATGGACGCTATAATGGCAAAAAGAGTTTCAAAGCAGCCCTTAGATTTTCCTAGTGCTGGGAGTATGTTTAAGCGTCCAAAAGGGTATTACGTTGGACCGATGATAGAAAAGTGTGGGTTAAAAGGTTTTTCGATAGGAGGAGCAAAAGTTAGCGAAAAACACGCGGGATTTGTCGTAAATAAAGGGAATGCAACGTGTAAAGATGTCTTAGATTTAGTGAAAAAAATTAAAAGTGACGTAAAATCGAAATTTGGTGTTAATCTAGAAATGGAGCCTTTATTTTTATCAAGTTGATTTTTTTGATTTTATGAAAAAATGTGAATGTACCAATTTGACACGACATTTTATATTAAATAATTAATAAAAAATGTGTTTGATAATTAGAGATATAACTTTATTCTTATTTATTCTTATTAGTTATACAGAATTTAAACACTCATGTAAATAAATATCGAGATGATATCTTATTTTGTAATGATTGTAATATTCTCTCTGTTTTTGGAAATTATAAATTCAGCATATTTTTGGGAGAATTTATGATAATCTCCATTTTGAGAGCTATAATTTTGTACCTAGTAGTAGTTTGCGCGATAAAATTCATGGGTAAGAGACAAATAGGCGAACTTGAAACATCGGAGTTAGTAATTACCTTTATGATATCAGATATTGCGTCGATTCCTATGCAAAATTCGGCACAACCACTAATAAGTGGTTTGATTCCTATCGGCGTCTTAGTTTGCCTCGAGATATTTATATCTTCCTTTATGATGAAAAATTCCAAACTACGCCAAATAACTTGTGGACAATCTGTAATTGTCATAAATAACGGAATAATCGATCAAAAAGAATTAAATAAAATGAGAATAAACGTATATGATCTATTTGAGCAACTAAGACAAATGGATGTTTTTTCTCTTAGTGATGTTTCGTATGCTATTATGGAATCCAATGGTAAATTGAGTGTACTAAAAAAATCATCAGAAGGTGAACAAACTGGCTCTCAAGATGATTCTATAGATCTTGTCGTGGTCTCTAATGGAGAAATAAACGATTATTCTCTTTCCCTTTGTAAAAAAGATCGTAAGTGGATTTTTGAGAAAATAGAAAATGAAAAAATAAAACTTGAAGATGTTTTTTTAATGACATCAGACCAAAATGGAAAATTTAATATAGTGAAAAAAATAGCTGGAGATCCGAATGAATAAAATCAGAGTTTCTACAATTTTATTTCTAATTTTATTGATTTTATGCTTTGTAAACAAAAAAATAGTTAAAAATATTTGTTTTACTTCTATAAAATATGTAAATAATATAAAAACATCTAATCAAGAAAATAAAAGTATCGATGAATTCAAGAACTATTGGAATAAAAAATCACAAGTACTAAATATGCTTATTCACCACGATACCATAGATAAAATAAACGAAAAAATATCGGAACTCGAATCTGCAATAGAGCACAATGACGAGGAAAATATATCCAAAAATGTAAACACTATCTCTGAAATGTTAGACTCAACAACTAAAATGGATAACCTTACATTAGAAAACATACTATAAAAGTGGATTAAGAATATCTTGGATAAAACAATTACCAAACTTTGCATTGCTAGAAATAGATAGATAAAGCAAAATAATTCGAGCTACCTAGAAAAATAACAGGAATAAAAATGAATAAATCTATTGAAACATAAAATTATAGTTAAATAAAGAAATTATCTAAAATCGAATAATTAATAATACCTATTAGTAATGCCCTAAAAACATAAACAACTAAATACCTAAAATATTATTCTTGAGTATATTAGCAACTTCTATGAAACTATTTTTTAAAATTTTAAGTTCTTCCTCCGTAAACTTAGACAAAACCCAATCATCGAGGTCCCATCCCTCTGGCTTGTCTCCAACTCCAACTTTAATGCGTTTTATTTTTTCAGTTCCCAATAACTTTATTATATTTTTCACCCCGTTATGTCCACCACTCTGCCCCTTTTGCCTAAACCTAACTTTTCCTAAAGGAAGATAAATATCATCAAACACGATACAAACATTATCTATTGGAATTTTATAATACCTCACAAATTCTAAAACCGCTTCTCCACTTAGATTCATAAACGTCAGAGGCTTAATAAAACTTATCGTTAAGTCTCCTACCTGATTATCTGAACACAAATAATTATCCTTCTCTTTAAAATCAGCTATCTCAAGAGAATCTAGAAACATAAACCCTATATTGTGCCTAGTATTATCATATTCCCTACCGTAATTTCCCAAACCTACTACTAAAAAACGATTCATAACCTTTCCCTAATACAAAAATTTAAGCTAACTTAGAAATTTTAATTTTTCTCTTGTTCATCTTATCTAAACATTCAGATGGTGTTGAACAAATTCCAAGATATCTTTGACGAGGAGTATACATGCCATGAAAATCACTTCCACCCGTAACCAACAAGTCATACCTATCAGATAATTTTAACAATCTATTGCGTAAAGGATCAGAAACCAGCGGATGATACACCTCTACCCCATCTATCCCCAGTCCCATAACAAAAGGTAACACTTTGTCAATCGTCTCATCATTCGGATGCGCTAAAATAGCTAATCCCCCAGACTGATGTATCTGAGATATAACCTCAGACGTTTCAGCATACTCGGGGCAAGAAAACACTATCTTGGATTTTTTACCAAATATCTTATCGTAAGCGACCGAAAAAATAGGAGACACAAATCCAGTATCTAAAATACTCTGGATAATATGAGCTTTGAATATATTAGAGCTTCCTCTAGCTTTAGCATTTATTGAATTCAAAGAAACTGGATAGTACTTAACAATTTGATCTATAACCTCCAAGGCACACTTGCGACGCGCATTTGCGTTTCTTAGACATAAACCTTCAAGTCTGTCAGGAAAATCGCACATATAGCAAAGTATGTGCAACTCCATGTTCAAATCTGAACTAAATGAAGAAAATTCAACACCAAAAATAACATCGAGTCCATATCTTTTGCTAAGTGTCATTCCTCTCTTAGAACCCGCAAAATTATCATGATCAGTTATCGCCACCGTAGTTACACCCATTCTTTTAGCCATAAACAAGAGTTCCTCAACACTCGCTGAACCATCTGATATTTTAGTATGACAATGCAAATCAACCAGCACTCCAATATCCCTCCAAACACCATTCACCAGAGCAAAAAACTCAAAGGCAAATCGAAGATTATATTGTAATTATACGCTTTTAGATACAAATTTCAAATCCTATGCATGATCATCATCGCTAAAAATCAGTAGAAATTGCAGATCTATTAAAAAAATAAAAAATCAAAATAATTATTTTTTTATCAATATATTATGAATTAACATAATCTTCTCAGTCTATTCACCGTTAAAAATATCTCCAGTCGTAGACAAATTAAAATTCGAAAATAATAAAACAAAAATATTTTAAAACATTATTTATATCTAACCCCCTTATACTTCGAATATCTGTGCCGATTATATCTTGAACCTGATCTATGTTCTCTGTAACGTTTCGCTTTATTCATATTCTTCTTTTTTGAATCATCATACCAGAAAAAAGATGACAACAAAATCCAAGGCGAAACTAAAATTTCATCTAAAGTAAGGCTACCATCAGAGGTTTGTTTTTGTTTAGCAGGCTTAGATCTAGATAATCTACGAATTGGTGAAGACTTTTTTTTATCAAAATTTTTATTTTTTTTACTCCTAGTCTCTATTTTCTCATCTACCAAAACAAAATAGCAATCATTCTTATCCACATCAAAAGAGATTGTATTAGCTTCTTTATTTACCTCAAACTTTATTTTGCGAACATTACCATTAGTTTCCAGTGATAACATGGAGAGATTTTTTATACCATCTGGGATGTTGACAGTAATCTTTCCGTTATAACCATCAACTCTATCACTGAGATTTATAAAATGAACATACAAAGGGGAAACAATCTTTCCATAATCTTTTAAAGATTTTTGGATCCAATTGCGCGCCTCATACTCATCGTTCTCTACGAGCTTAATGTCCATCTTATAACTTGACGGATCTGATGAAGAGAAACTACTTACAAAACGCTTCTGCTCCTCAGAAACAATAACACTAATAGGAACCCCAAACTTAGCACTCACAGAAGTACCTGGTTTTTTCATAACCTCAGCTTCAGCCAAATTACCTAATAAAGAAAAGCAAATAAAGAGCGCAACTAAATAATTTTTAACCCCCACTCCGTAACACCACCTAAAATCATGGCTATATCACAATTTTAAAGATAATTATCAACTACCAGAAGAAGAATTTTCTTTGAGAGTTAACGTCAGCTTAAATAGGTCAACTGTGGCATCTAAGTCACTGTTAGGATCAACTTTTGTAAATATCTTTTCTAAACTTGATAAACTCAATTTATCAAGATCAATTACAATTCTAAACTGCTTAACCTCACCTTTCCCACTAAGTTCTAATTCAGTGGAATAACCATTGGGCTCTTTTTTATTATTCGGACTAAAAGATTCTTCTTTCAGATCCATAAACTCAACAAATGGAGTAGTGTCATCGGTGCCAGCACCACCCTTAAGCTCAAAATTTGAGTCTAACTCTAATTTAAACTCCACTTTTTGAGACGATTCAGACCTATTCTTTAGAGCAAAAGCAATTTCCGGCTTCGTTTCAGACTCTAATTTGTATTCGTATTTACCGTTATCAATATTCCATTTTTTACTAATCTGAATATTTTTATTCGGAAACTTTAGGATGTCAACCAATTCACCCTCTTCGAATTTTCCATCTTTGTAAGTTCCTATAACAACACTTTTTTGATCATTACTTAAATTAGTTATATTAGCTTTGCCCATACCAATGCTAGCAATTTGTGAAACATTAGGATTTTGAGTCGTTAATTCTTTCACAAAGGCAAGATTGTTAAATAACATTATACTTGTTGCCACCCAAGGCAGTATTTTCTTCATACTTTCCATAAAAACACCTCCACAACACCCAAAGTATGCTCGGTTGACACTGTAAATACCTAAACCGATACTCTGTATATTCTAAAATATATAAAAAAAAAGTCAATATATATCGAATTCACTACATATTGCATAACAAGGCATAAGCCGCTCCCACAAATAAAACATGCGCAAGTAGTATATCAAAAGCAACTTGCGCAATTTAAAAATAAGCAAAATTCAAAACACCGACCATGCTTCCGCGTCACTTATTCTATAAAAATCATCGAAAATACCAGTTTTCGTATCATTTCAAATTCTGCTAAGCTTATTATCCAACAATTTCTGAATATAACTGACAAGGGCCTTCCTAAATAAGTTAGACATATTACAATAGTCTCCCTCATTAAATCCACAAAGCTGTAAAGCAACAAAATAGTTACGCAAGTACCTACGACTGATATCACCCACATCTTCGCTATCAAAATCTAATTTTTCATTCTTAAACTTTAATATAGAATTGAATTCTTTTTCATCAACGATGCCATCTCCAACTAAAATTTATGCAAGCGCTCCTCATAGACTCCAGTATCATCATACCAAAAATCTTCAAATTCTCTACGAAATCCCCAACATCCTATTTTTTCAGCCATCTTATCTGTCTCAAGTGAAATAGCATCAAAAATAGATAAAAGAGCACAATAAGACATTCCAGCAGCTAACACAGAATCAGAAGTATCATCAGAACAACCAAAAGATTTTGTAAATCTTTCCCACAAGGTCTTATAAGTTTCATCGCTCACATTGACTGCACACGCTGTCAGAATGTCACCTTTTTGCTTCTTTTTGTTTTTTCTCTTTGTCCGCATTTTGGACATTTCATTTTGTTTTCCATATCTTCTCTCCACCTTATATCCTAATATCCTATTTTTGCAATGCCCCTTAATTAGTTGACATAAATGCCATTTTGTGGTACCACCATTAAAGCCTTAGTTCATTTTAAATTTTGGAGTGGTTTATTTGAATATTAAAAAAATATTGTCAACGCTTTGCTCTTTAACCTGTGCTATTGGTAGTGTCAAGGCCGATAGGGGTGGCGCTAGAGTTGATGGAAACGATGTGACTGTAAGATTGAATGAAGGAATGAATGATGTATTTGTAAGGTTGCAAAATGACAGTGAATACAAAAGAGATAGAAGTTTGATAGCTGCCGAGAGTTTGGTTAAACATTTCTTCATACCCGGAAATTATTCAACGGAAGGCAAGGAAATAATTGAGGCTAGAGGGATAGGTGATTTGTTAATTGGTAAAGCTTATCCTAGAATTTTAGAAACATTAAAAAGATTGGATAAGGATCCTGAAGCTAAAGAGAAAGTATTGAAGCTTGCAAATAGTTTGAAATCCAAATCTTGGGTTGAGTATATATTTAGGATTTTTCTGACAGTATTTATTGGAACGGGAAATGCTTCCTCACTAATAGTGACTCCTGTTGCAATTTATGCTTTGTCGAGTAAAGATGCTTTCAAGGGTAATTTGAAAGTAGGTAGTCATAGTTTTGGTTCCAGAAGCTTTGGCATATTTTGGCTTCTGGTTTGTATTTTGTTCTGGACGGGATCAATCGGTGTTTCTAAACTAAGTCGTTCATCTATAGAAAATTGGGGAATGAAAAGGGCGCTGGAAAAGTTGGTTAGAGAAACTAAGTTCGGGGAGTTTGTGTCAGATAGAGGCAAACTAAATAGTAGAGATAGCACCAAACTAGTCTCGATTCCTAATGAGTCTACACAACAATCGAGAAGTGATATAAAAAGAAAGCCGAACAGAAAAATCAAAAATAAACACAAAAGTGCGTTAACTCCAAAGAATATCATTAAAAAGTAACATCGAATTGCGAACTTATTTACAGTACATATATATTAATAATATATAATGTGTTTGAGAGAAGTCAGACATATGGTGTGTGGGTGTGCAGTTTATATATTAAGTGTGGTTAATTGAAACTGGTTAAGTAAAAAGTGTACCTTTGTGTGGTGATTTAACCACAAGAAATACACAATGGTTGTACGTCGATCGGCACAATTATTTATCAAATACAAAAATGAAGATAAAAGGTGAAAAAATAGGCAAGATACTACGCTTAATACTTTGATCTTAGATATAACTTTAAAATTTATACAAATTTTACAGAAAACAATAGAACTCATATGAAAACGGTGTGGCGACAATACAAATAAAATTTTATTTTCGATGAATTCGCGGCTCATGCCTTTATTAAAAATACTGCTACAAGTGAACAAAAATTGTGAAACTATCACCTGAAAAATGAAAGAATGAAGTCTGCTGATTACTTTATTTCTATTGCTTTTTTGATTGGTGTACTCGAATTATTTTGCTTTATCTATCTATTTTTAGCAATTCCATATGAAATATGTACTAGAAAATCAACTGAATTTTTTAATCGAAGTTGTAAACACTAACGTTATGTACGAGAACTATAAGATTCTAAAAAAAACTATTTTTATATTCTTACTTATGATCTCATTTATGTCTGCGTTAATAGTGAGATTATTTTGTATATCTACTGACCCGAAGCTGAATGATAATAAAAATTTTTACAAATTAAAAATTTTCGGGCAAAGAGGAATGATCTACGATTGTAATAATGTTCCTATGGTTGAAAACGAAAATAAAATATTTGCATCTGTCATTCCAAATAGGGATGATTTCATAAACATAATAAACGACATAAATGAGAAAAATAGAGTTTCATTTGTTAAAAACTTTAAAAAAGGACTTCCATTCATTTGTGAACTAGATAAAAATGTTAAATGTAACAACTTGCAGATATTTAAAATACCAACGAGATCCAAAAAATATAATTTAGCATGCCACGTAATAGGATATGTTTCGGATGATAATTTTGGAGTAAGTGGTATAGAAAAAGCGTTCGATAAACATCTGAAAACAGAAGATATCGAAATATGGTATCAGCAGAACGCCATTGGAAGTATAATTTCTAAAAAAAAATACAACTTCAGCAACAAAACGTATCAAAATATAAGTGGAGTCAGGCTGTGTATCGATAAGAAAATTCAAAGCATAGTAGAAGAAGTATCGAAAAAGTATATATCAAAAGGAGCAGTGTTAGTTTCTGAAGTTCCAAACTGTGAAATAAGAGCTTCTTTAAGTTTACCTTCGTATTCTCCAGAAAATGTACAAAATTTACTAGAAAGTGAGGATTCTGATTTAATTAATAGGATAAACTATCCTTATAATTTGGGTTCGATATTTAAACTCGTGACTTCAATAGCATTTCTAGAAAACGGAATAAATGAAGATATGTACTACAACTGTTCAGGAAGTCTAAAAGTTGAAGATGATAAATGTATTAAATGTTTCAGTTCTACTGCACATGGAGAAGTAAACATAGAGGAAGCAGTTTCAAAATCGTGTAATACATTTTTTGCCTACTTTTCAAATAAAATCGATGGTGACTATATGCTAAAACTCTCACGACGCTTAGGCTTTGGAAAAAGTGTAGAGTTAGCACCTGGTATATGTTCACACCCCGGAAATTTACCCTCCTGTGAAGACCTAAAAGATGCTAAAAAAATGTCGATGTTATCGTTTGGACAGGGTTGCCTTATGGTAACACCAATTCAAGTTTTAGGATTTATAAATTCCATAGCATCGGGAGGACTTTATAGTATTCCAAAGTTAGTTGATTGTTTAATCAATAAAGACGGGAGCATATCCTTTATTTACCAATCTGGACTCTCTAGGGTTTTGCGTTCTAAAACAGCAGAAAAAATAAAAAAATATATGAAAACCTCAATAACAAAAGGAACAAGCAGATATGGGAAACCAGAGAATGTAGAAGCTGCAGCGAAAACGTCTACAGCCGAAACTGGAATCATAAAAAATGGCAAAAGAGTAAATCAATCATGGTTTGCCGGATTCTTTCCGTTTGAAAATCCAAAATATTGCGTAGTTATACTTTCAGAAAATGAAAACTCTGGAGGAAAAATTTGCGGTCCTATATTTAGGGAAATAGCAGATAAAATTTCGGGTGATTATACTTAAAAACAAATACAAAGTAGACATTAATCCCCCACGAAAAAGCCAACAAGCTTTTTAGTTTTTCCGTTTACTGTAGTCAAAAATTACACTCTTATTTTTTTGGAGAATATTCTAAATTTTATAAGTTGGGAAAACAAATATATCGGCTAAACAAATTACTTTAAAACCTTAAAAACGATACCTGGGCATCCCATATCAAAGCCGCTTAAAACACTACTTGCGGCATAAGTACTAAGAGCTTTTTCAGCTTCCTTCCATTTCAATTCACTCAAACTTTTCTTCATACTATTGACAAAATCCTCACTTAAGAATATTTTGCCCCCCTTATCCGTATTATTCGGATTAACACCCAAAACATTTTTAAGGATACCAAAAAGATCAAATCCATTGTCATCTTGTTCGGGATCACTAACCTGATCAGAATTTATGTTATGGTAAAAACTATAAAACCATTCCCAAAGCACTTTGGAACCTTCGCTAAAACTTGCTATTCTACTTATCCTACCCCATAAGGGATCACACAACATAACATAATTACCCACAATAACATAAACCATAGCGTGATTAATTGTGTCCCAAGTAGCAGGAATGGCATGTGAAGCAATTCCAAAATAGAAATTCGGCTTACCTTCTTTTATGAGCTCAAACCGGCGTTCGTACCAAACATATATAAGTTTTATAACGGCAAACGTGGAAATCCAACAATTATTTTCACATTTGTTATCACAATTATCGTTAAATATTAATTTGTAACTGTAATCCACCCATTTTTCGAAAGTATTTGTCCCACTTTCATTAAAGTTTCGAAAACAGAGTAAGTATTTCCTTCACTACTGTTTAAAGTTGTCTTTTTGAGATTACTTGAAATATATTGTTTTAAATCCTTAATATCTTGTAAATCATCTGCTAGTACACACTGCTGAGTTAAAGAAAAACAAAAAGACGATAAAAATACAGTAGCCAAATTACGAATTTTACGTGGCCCAAACTTAAACATAAAAACACTCCAAAAAATACTACATTGCATGATTACTTGCAATGTGCGTTCCTCATGATATACATACACCTAAAAAAGTCAAGAGATAATTTAAAACCGACACTGCTAAAAGTGGATGAAACTCGTGAAACTATCATCCGAAAAATGAAGGAATAAAGTATGCTGATTACTTTATTTCTGTTGTTTTTTAACTGGTGTACCCGGATTATTTTGCTTTATCTATCTATATTTTAGCAATACTTGAAACTTTTAAAATAAAAACCAAATATTTTGTATGATAAATATAATCATTCAAAATTTTATCTACAATTCTTTGAATATATAACCATAAATTTATCTTTCATAGGCTTCTTTTTTTGTTTATTTTAATTTCTGCACAAGGTGTATTTCCGGAAGTAAATTTTTATTTATTTAGTTTTTGTTCACATATAGTATATACGCATAAATTACTTTCCCTCAAAGTTTTACTTAGTTAATGTGAATTGTATCATTTACACTCGTTGTAGAAATCCTATCTGGAAGATCAACAATGGACGACCTGATTTATCTACTAATGATTTAAGACAGGGTGATATAGGTGATTGTTGGTTGATAGCTGCTTTGATATCAATTGTAAAAAACAATCCGGACAATATTTGAAATACTTTCTGAATAGAGATCAAGAAATTGATAAACACTCTGGGGAACTCACAGGTGACCATATAACCGTACGTATTTATGAAGTGATGTTGACTGCACACAGAAAAAAAGACGGACGCTTACGTGCTCATACTAGACCTGTCCGTCCACTAAAAATCAAAATGAGTGCTACTATATACAAGAAGAAAAATAAAACAAATGTATTTTGGTCTAATTTTATTGAAAAAGCAATATCGGTATACAGAGGAGAAAAATTGTTGAAAACAGCAGTAACAGATGAAAACATCGGAGGTTTTGGAGAAAAAGTCATCAACCATGCAAAAGAGTTATGGTTGGAACGGAGTGAAGGAAATTATAATTTAAGGTCTAGGTCAAACGATGGTATAATACAAGCAATATTGTTAGGAACTACCGGTGGAGGGTTATCGGCTCCTTCATCAGATTTTGATGTTTTTTCTAAATACTTGAAGAATGATCTTCAAAAAAAACTAGTCAAGAAAAACGCTGGGGTATCATTTTCAATATCATTTAAAGCCAATGGTACAGAATTCATAACAAAGCACGAATATGCCATTACTGGTGTAGATGATAACAATGTATATTTAATTAATCCTCATAATGGATCAGAAACATTGAGCATGCCTATAGACGCTTTTTATCAATACTGTCAAAAAATCGAGTTCGGGCGCAGCTCCTAATTGCGTCCAGTTTTTATTTAGAAATATTCCTAAGTGCCAGAATACATAGAGTAGTTCACGTAAACAATACGCAATAAAGCTCGTTTCTCAACTTCATTATTCAGAAGCAACCGATATTTATAAATCTCAGACTTTTATTACGATTTTCTCTCTGCTTCTAATGTAAAATCCTGGATACAAGGTAGGCAAACCATAATTCGAATAATTTTAAATTATAAATCACGTAAGATTAACCATCATTTCTTTTTATGTCAGATACTCTAATTCCAAAAATGCTATTATTTCTCATTTGATTAAAGTTTTACAAAGCAATTTTCTTATCTCGGAGTCTTCAAACCGAATTCTAGCAATAAAACACAGCTTTTAATGATACCAAATTTATACAAAAAAACCAAAAGCGTCGGCTACCTAGTCTTTATGTTCCTAATCAAATCTCCAATATCATTGATATCAAACTTTTCTACCACACCAGTCGACATATCTTTAACATTTACGCTACCGCTTCTGACCTCATCACGCCCCAAAACAGAGACAAATTTATAACCCATCTTATCAGCATATCTTAACTGAGATTTTAATCCTCGACCAACAATATCATAATCAGCTTTAACCCCGAATTTACGCATTTTGAAAACCAAATCAACCGCAAAAGAACGAGACTCATCATCTAAATAACAGACAAAAATCTTACGTCCATTCTCAATACATAAATCAATCCCTTGATCGTTTATTAATTTAACTATTCTTTCCATTCCTATTGCTAAACCTGTAGCCGACATCAAAGGACCACCTAAACTACTCGATAAATTATCATACCTTCCCCCACCACAAACCGTAAGTAATGAACCACCGACATCGACAACAAACTCAAAAACCAGTTTAGTATAGTAATCAAGCCCACGAACTATCCTAGTATTAACAGCGAACGGAATTTTAGAAATATCAAGAGATTCTTTCAAATTTTCAAAATCGCTTCTGCAAGAATCACAAATAAAATCAATTGTCTCAGGAGCATCAAGAACTAGGCTTTTGCATGACTCATTTTTACAGTCAAGAATCCTAAGAGGATTTAAATTCAAACGCGATTTGCAAGTCTCACACAAAAGATCATACTTAATAGAAAGAAAATCGCGAATTGCATTTAAATATTTTTCTTTACACTTGGAACACCCAATACAATTAATTTCAAGCTTGAAATTTTTTAACTTTAATTTTGTCAAAATATCATACGCAACCGAAATAGCTTCCAAGTCTGCCAAAAATGAATCTCCACCAAAAATCTCAAGACCAAATTGATAAAACTCTCGGAACCTCCCAACTTGTGGCTTCTCATATCTATAACATGGACCACAATACATAAACTTCAAAGGGAAAACAGCACAATCAGAATAGTTATTAACCACTGCGCGTAGCACCCCAGCCGTAAATTCAGGACGCATGGTGACAGATCTATCTGACTTGTCTTTAAAAGTATACATTTCCTTCTGAACTATATCCGACGAATCACCCACCGAGCGGTCAAACAATTCCGTAAACTCCAAAATTGGTGTCCTTATCGGTAAAAAACCATAAAAAGACGCCGAATCTTTCATTATTTTTTCAACTTCATTGAACAATAAGCTCTCTGGAGGGAAAAGATCCTGCATTCCCCTCAGCCTATCTACAAAAAATGACATCAAAACCTCCCTTACACAAATAAAAAAATAAAATCTAAAACAACCCTAAATCCAGAGAACGAAGCAATATCTCAGCAGTCAACAAATTGGTTGCAATCGGAATATTGCAATAATCACACATTTTCAAAACTTCGGAATCTATCGGCGAGTCTTTTTCAAAACAGTAAGCTCCACGAAAGAAAAAAACCAAATCAAACTCCCCACATTGTAGCTTGGAAATAACTTGCCTATAACCCCCAACCGACGCACTAAGCAAAGGCTTAAACCCCAAACCCAAGGATTTCAAAGATAAAACATCCTCAAAAGTAGCAAAAAGACTATGTCGAGATAATACCGACTTATAAGCAAGACAGAACTCATGCAAAAGCGCTCTTTTCTTATTGTTCGACAAAAAAACAATATTCTTCAAAACAACACTCCAAACATGAAATCAAAAAATGGCTCCCCCTGTTGGGCTCGAACCAACGACCCTGCGGTTAACAGCCGCATGCTCTACCAACTGAGCTAAGGAGGAATATACGAGAAAAGAAATTACCCACACAACCAATTCAATACTATAATTCCCAACACAAAACAAGATAACACAACATCCCACCATGAGGCTTCAACTTCCCACTCACCACTGTCACGGTAGTAAAAAAAACGAATTCCAATAAAGCAAAATGAAAAACGGTCACGACCATATTTACGCAGACGCTTGTGAAAACTATCATTCTCACAACGATCATCATAACGATCAAACCTATCACGATCAAAACGATCACAATCCCGAGAAGGATTATCTATTCCAAAGACATCACGACCGCCACAGATATCACCCTGAATCGGACCACCAAATGAATTGTCATCGTTAAAAGGTTCCAAAGCCGTACCAACACCTCCGCATAAAAAAAGAATAAAGAAAGAGAGTAAAGAAACCACAAGAAAA
>CAMUZI010000029.1 GCA_947165155.1 uncultured Clostridia bacterium
TTTACAATCACTATAAAGCATATAAATTGTCACATCCTATGATTTCTTTGAATTTGTTGTAAAACTCAATGATTTTCTCCCGTTTATTTTTAATTTTCATAAACAAAGTCTTGTAAGGTTTATCAGGTATTCGAATTTCGATGATAAGCTCTTCTTCGTAGGGCTGGGAAACATAGATTTTTACTATGTCTTTTTTCCTTATGATTTCTTTTCGATGAATCCCATCATCATTGAATTCAATTGCAAGATATCTATTTTTAGTTTCGAATTGCATAATACTCCTTTCAATTAAATAGATTCTTTATGATCTTTAAAATAGAATCGTAAGAGCCGAGAGACTCAAGGTAAATCGGGAATATATCCAGAAATGAAATAATAAAATTCTTTTTTGATTCGTTAGTAGAGAGATACATTCGAACGCAACTCGTGATCGCACTCATAAACAGAACCACGATTCTAGGATCGATATCATTTATCAATGCTTTTAGAAATTCAGTCATCGAAACAACAATGATAATGCACCAATAAAGACTATTAAAGTTTTCATTGGTGATGAATTGATTGAAATTATATTTATTCATAAATCTCCATTACTTCCAAGAACCCAGAACATTTACATAAGGAACACAAGGCTTCCAAGTTCCGTTTACGTTAATGAATGGAACACATTTTTTCCAGATGTTATTAACGTTCACAAACATATTTCCAGAGATATATCCCTTAACAACCCGAGTATCTTCTCCGATGTACCCCTGACCGTTTGAGACCCAAGTTTCAAGATGATATTTAAATTCAACATAAGAACCCACGTTTGTATATGGCATACCGATTTTGTAAACGAGTGCAATTTCAGACTTATTGAATCTAATATGCTTCCCACTTGAGTAATTTTCAAAGATGCTAACTAATTGCCACTCGTGATTTTGATCATTCCACGCAGAGACACGTAGTCTATACCAAAACGAAGAAGAATGTGTTGTAAACGTAATAAAATGTTCATTTTCAACTTCAAAATCTGAGGCCTCATCAATCGTCGCTTTTCGAGGAATATTATCCAAAGACACTGTTCACCTGGAGACAAAGTCCCGATGTATTTTCTGCTATACGTTACATTCAAAGGAATAGAAATCCCGATATAACAACTTTTAGAGCCGTCATCATTGTGTCTAACAGACGTAGTCCAAGCCCCCAATTGACGTTGCCTATATGCCCTTGAACTATCACTAATTCTAGAAGTAGTTACACTATAAGAAACCCCGTTACAATTAAAGGTAAGAGTTCTTGTGTTCATGTAAAGAGGTGCGTTGTAATCGAGATACGCAGTCATAGTTACATTTGAGATATTCGAAGCTATATCAGTACTAGTCCAATACGTCGCTCTCACATTGCATGAGACCCCTGTGTTACTTGAGAAACTTCCACTTGCCATGTTTCCTCCTAACTGTACCTAAGGTAAATATCACCATCAGAACCACCACTAGGCTCTGAGGTCCCTCGAGTTATCGAATTCTTAGTCGCACCCTCTTGAATTCCATTTAGTTTTGTCTTTTCTTCCGAGGTAAATAATCCGTTTTCACTAAATGTAGCATCATCAATTGTTATGTTTGAAATCCTGTCTTCAAGGTCATTCATAGTTAACGCATTGAAAGGAGTTCCTTCAACCGTTGGATTATCATCTCTTTCGACAATATAGCTATCCCCTTCTGATTCCCCAACTTTTGTCAGTTTTCTTTTGTTCGGATTATCCGCAATCCTGTCTATCCACGTTGATTTTTGAAAATTTATTGACATGTTTACTCCTTAAAGTTTTGAGAGAATTATTTTCATAACGATATCGCCAAAAAAAGATGATCCTTTAGAAAGGATCTCTTTTTTACATCGTTTCCAAAAATGCTCGTTTGATATTAAGTTACATAAACTTTCTCCCTTAAACGTTAGATACCTTATTTTGTAATTCTTTTGCCCATTTATATACGTGGTTTTATTTGCGCAAATCAATTGTTCATCCATTAGTCAATCAAGATAGAAATTCACTTTAGAAATTGACGTATTTTCATCGATTTCATCATCACCAGCAAATAACGGATTTGGTTCGA
Source organism: uncultured Clostridia bacterium (assembly GCA_947165155.1). Taxonomy (GTDB): domain Bacteria; phylum Bacillota; class Clostridia; order Oscillospirales; family Acutalibacteraceae; genus Improbicoccus. The sequence continues at coordinate 2,097 of CAMUZI010000029.1, forward strand.
TTTCTTTTAGTTGTTGATACCCGATGATATAAAACGAACTCAAAAAGCCTTTACTCAAATCTAAGTTCTGTCTAACGAGTGCACCAGTAAAAACATTTCCATTTTCATCGGTAAACGAGATATTCTGCCCAGTTATCTGCCCATTCGATAAGAATTTGAACTCAATTGAGAGATTGTACATTCTAAAATATGAGATCAATTTTGCAAACTTCGGAATGCTTCCCTAATTCTTAGGAATCTCAGGGATATTCAGACCAAAATGCCCTCCTCCAAGCCAACTAGGAAGATCAAAACTTATTCTGTTGAGTCCTCTAATCATAACATTTATCGAACCTATAACTGTGTTTATTAAACCATTTATCAATAAAGTCACCACATTTATCGATGATTTAATCATATTCACAAATCCATTAAATGCTTTCTTTGCACCTTCCCATGCCTTATCCCAGTCACCAATAAACACACCGGTAATGAAATCAATTAATCCTGTAAGCGTATCCCAAACATTTCCAACTATACTTACGACATCTCCAAATGCATCCATAAATCCTATCGACACATTCTTTACACCTTCTGAGATATTATCAATAAATGTTTCGATGAACCAATTTACAAATAGTTTTAGAAGATCCCATAACCATCCCATGACCTTCTTCACAGTTTCCAAAAGTTTATTTATAAATTCAGTAGATTTTCTAATGGTGTCTCCAACTTTTCCACTCATCACCTCATTGAATTTATCCCCTATTTCTTTAAGTTTTGGAGACACATGTTTATTCCACGATTGGATAATTTTTCCAAATACGTCATCCCATATCTTTTTAACCTCATTGAATGCTGGTTTTATCGAGTTTTCAGTGATCGAATTAAAAGAATTACCTAGATTTTCAAAATGAGTTTTAATTCCATTTGTTATAGGTTCTATGGCTTCCAAAATGCCTTGAAACGCTTGTTTTATCTCATCTTGATGATCAACAAAAGGGGACAAAATTACGTCTCCGAGAGTGACCATAACGCACACTTTCAAGAGATAAAGCTCGTTTTTGGTACTCTTTTTGCTGCATCTCAACTTTCTTTTTCTTCTCTTCAATTGCTTTTTCAATATAAGGTTTAAGCTGAATGATGAAATCTAAAACTAGGTCTTCGGTAGGATGCTCAATCCCAAAAATCTTAATGACAGAATTTTCTCCGAAAGTTTTATTTATTAAATTTAAAATCTCATCATTGTATTTGAATAGACTTGAGATTTTTTCAATTGAAGACTCACTAGAATCATCAAATTTTGGTCTTTTGTTTTTAGAATAATCATAAATTTTCATGATATTTTCAACAAACGACTGGTTATTGAAATCGATTTCTATTAAATCTCCCTCGTCGTTTACCTGGATTCTTGTGGTATCTCGATTTACTTTGATTTTCCCATCTTTCATTAAAACCTCCAAAAATGAAGTAGAGAAAAATCTCTACTCCGATCTAGTTGTAAATGTAACCTCAGAACTCGATGAACTAACAGTAGTTCCTAAAGTTTGAGAGGCAGTTATTGTATATGATCTGCCAGATGATAAAGGCGTGGAAACAACGCCAGACCAGGTATTATCTGAGTTCACTGTTGTCGATAGGATTGTATTTGTCCCATCTGAAACATTAACAACAGCAGAAGCGCGTCCGGTTCCAGCAATTGTTGGAGAAACCTCAACATTTGTTGCACCGTTCGCAGGTACCGTAATGACAGGAGCTTCAAGGTTTTTAATCAGCGTGAAACTCACGGGATCACTTGTCACAGAGCTCATCCCATTTAAAGTTTGGATTGCAGCAACTTTGACATCTGTACCTAGAAGATCAGACGAAATATCTGTAGTCCAAATTCCGTTTTCATTTACCGTCACAGGAGAAGTTGATTTCCCAATTCCGTAATATACTACGACTGAAGCTCCAACGATTCCAGTTCCAGATATCGTGACGCTGTTCCCGGTGACGACTTCCCGTTCAGTTGGAGATGTAATGTATGCGATGTTTGTGGTTGCTGGAGTCCATGAAAACACAGGATAGTCCGGGTCTGAATTATCGACCGTAATATATCCAACTTGAGGGTCAGAAGAGGCACTTACGTGAAGAGAGGTTTTCAAACTTTCATCTGCTGAACCTCCGATCGAATTTGGATAAACGGTTGCCTTTCGACGAACTCCGATGAATTGATTGTTCGTTCCGTACATTATTTCATCTTTGTTGAATCTAATATAATCACATGCGGTATCAGCTCCCGTGGCGGGAACTCTTACAATATGATTTGCCCATCGTTGTACTTTTTCGCCCTTGATGTATGCAATCTCTAAATCGAATCCTACCGTAAATCCCTTAACATTATTTGCTAAATCGAAAAAATATCTTTAATCTTGCTATTTATTTTCTTCAATTGTACAATAAAGCTCATTATGAGACAGGAGAGGATACAACATGAAAAGTAAAAAAATTGTTTTACTGTTGGCATCGGTTTTGTCTTCGTTTTCTCCCTCTTTGGCAACAAAAGGAAATATTAAATTAAAATCAAAGGGGGGGCAAAGGAGACATTACGCAAAAATTCAGTAGTAAGACAAAGCGTTCTAGAAAAAGTCATGTCAAACTTGTTAATATATCGCTCACGACACAAGGAATTAGGAAAAGCAGAAATGTGCGAAACCCAATATCTAATGGATCTTACAAGAAAAAGAGTTTTATTCCCTCTAATGGTGGTCTTGTTGATGGTAATCTAGCCAATGAGAAGTTAGTCAGTGATGATAGCGCACGTGGTGAAAATATGAATTCGAAGTCACTTATACCTGGTATCCCAGACGTTGTGACCGGTGTTGCTGGCTTAGTTGTGGGTGCAGGTGGTTTGAGTGTGGGAGGATATTTATTAAACAAAAAGTTGGGTCTGAGTGAAAAAATAAATATTCTGCGTTGTATTAATAGCGTCCAGTTTAAATGTTATGGGGAGGAAAAGCTAGGTTTTTGGGAATTCAAATTGGCGGGTGGAAATTATTTGATTGTTACTTTTGGCATCGTTTATCAGTTTAGTGGTAGTTGGTCTACTGATATGTTCAATTTTGTGGTTAGTAACTCAGAAAGGGGAGATTTGAATGTGTATCTTAATAAAATGATTAAATCTATCGAGGATAGGGTGGATTATGGTATTCCTCTTTTTTCATTTGTCACACCTTTACAGAAGTCGTGGGAAGGAAATATCAAACAGTTTGTAGAAAAGTTTTCAGAGAACGAAGAAGTAATTAAAGAAAAATGTGAAGTTTATTATATAAGTGGCAGTTTTCCAGTGGAACAGGAGTTTGAAAGCAACTATTTTTTTGAAGCTCGGTTAGGGGCTTTATGTAAATATTTTGGTGCAGAAAAGCATAAAGCATTTTTTTATGAAAAAATAAAAAAGGCAATGGTGCGAACTTTTTCTCTAGTTAAAGGTGGTAAGCGAAGAGTCGTATTCCTTGCTAAGCAATTGACACATCAAGAGATTGAAGATTACAAAAAGCAACATAATATTGTGAATTAGGTTTCGTAATTGATTCTAAAAGCATTATTTTTTTGGTTGCAAAAAATAAAATTATATGGGTATTTTAAATTATTTATTTGAAGCTCCGATAGATAGATTTTGAATTGAAGGGCTGAAGGTGTGCCTACAGTTCCATCCATAAAAATCTCCACCAGTTCCGTATCCCGTGTTTTTTATAAAATCTTTGTATTTCATATAATCCTCGTTGAAAAGTGTCTGATTTTTAATTAAAATATTCTGTGCATGATTCGTGTCGTGGGTTCATCAGCTTTCAATCACCCTCCGTTTGAGGAGAAAGCGGGTGAGTAAATATGTTCGATTTAATTAAAGATATCTTGGACATTATCTTAATGATTATCCAGATATTGAGACTAATAAGACGCCCACGAGGAAAGCGTGGTCGTCGTAAAAATAAATAACTTTTAAACTATGACGAACTCGCGAACGAGTCATGCTTTTATTATATGAAATATATGATATAAAATCAACTACTTGTCCTTGGAGGCATTGCTAAAATCGAGTAGATTATACTGAAAACAACTTAAAAGTATAGATCAAAAAACTATTTAAAACAAAATGACTAACAATTTTAGCTCTTAATTTTTTACGGTAATAAATCGTAATTTCTGCTCACTTTTAGCAATCCTAAAGTCAGAAATTAATTGAAATATGAACAAGTTTATGGTAGTATCACTGTCAGCGTAGCCTGGAAGTACGGGTTCATTTCTTCTTATCTGTCATTCTTTGGCAGAGAAAGGGGGGATGAAAAATGTTCGGGATTATTTTATCCGTTTTTCAATTGTTATTTATCATTCTACGAATCGTATTCTTGATTTTGAAGAATAAACAAAAGAAAAATAAGAACTACCGTGCTAGGAACGCGGTAGTAATTACTATAATCATAATTCAGTAATGAACCCGTCACCAGGTTACGCTACCATTGTACCACAAAAAGCTTAAATGTCAAGTCGGAATTGGTTGAATTTTGGATGCGTAATTCGACCAATTAGTTGTTGTTTTATATGTTTCTACAGAGTCTGATGGTACATATATGACTAAATCAGATGAAGTACCAGAAAATGTACTGGTATCGCTTAAAGTTGGTGGCAAAATAGCTTTTACTGTTACACTTGAAAGTTGATAATTCCCAGCAAAAGCAGCGCCACCAATACTTGTTATACTGCTGCCAATTATTGTATTTCTAAGACCGCTACTAGTAAAAGCAGTATTCCCAATGCTAATAACACTATCTGGGATATTTATATTCGTTAATGAAGTGCAACCGTAAAAAGCGCTATTTCCGATACTAGTAATGCCTTCTGGGATAGTTGCACTTGCTAACAAATTAAAACTTTGAAACGCAGAATTGGGAATTACCGTCATCTTGTTTGATAATGTTACGCTGTTAATACGACTATAAAAAAAAGCAGATGTTCCAATACTAGTGACACTATTCGGAATAGTTATATCGAAATTAAATGGACGTACGTCTTTTCCAACATTCGCAAATGCACTATTTCCAATAGTAGTTAAACCATTTGATAATGTTATATTTTGGAGCACACTACAACCATTAAAAGCATTATCTTCGATAGTCAAAACACTACCTGGAATTTCTATACTTATAAGATTCTCACACTGATAAAAAGCATAACTATTAATTTTAGTAATTCCATCTAACATGTTCGCTGTTACTTCAGTTAAAGTGTCATCTACTATAGCCTTAAAAGTACTATAATCCCTTTGAATTTTGTTTTGTAATATAACTTGTGACATAAAACACCTCCTAAATAGCTAAACTCCATGTGGGGATGGCTTGAATTCTTGAAGCATAATCTGACCATCCTGAAGCTTCTTTATATGTGTCTAATGATTCAGATGGAACATAGATGACTAAATTTGAAGAAGTACCCGAAAAGACACCGCTACCTAAAGTAGGCGGTGTAATAGCTTGAATTGTCACACCTGTAAGACTAGTGCAACGATAAAAAGAAGCGTGTCCAATACTGGTAACGTTTTGTGGAATAGTTATGTTTGCAAGGTTTGAGCAACTATATAAATGCACCGTTGTAAATAGATGTCACACTACTTGGAATAGTTAAACTTGTAAGATTTGAACAACCATTAAACGTATAATCTTTAATAGACGTCACACCATTTGGAATTATTATACTTGTAAGTGAACTACAACGACTAAATGCATAAGTACCAATTTCTGTTATATTATTTGGAATTACTATGTTTGCTAAGGAAATACAACCATTAAAAGTACACATAGGAATACTGGTTAAACCACTTGGTAAAGTAATGCTTGCAAGTAAGGAACACTTTTCAAATATGCGACTTCCCAGACTAGTACAACTTTCTGGGATTATCACATTTGTAAGTGCGGTGCAGGAACTAAAAGAAGAGTCACCAATTTCTGTTATATTATTTGGAATTGTTATATGTGCTAAGGAAGTACAACCATTAAAAGTATACATAGGAAGGTTAAATTACTCGGTAGAGTAACACTTACCAGGGAAGTAAAATTTTCAAACACGTGATCTCCCAGATTAGTACAACTTTCTGGAATTATTATGCTTATAAGTGAACTGCAAGAATTAAATGCACTCCTGCCAATGCTAGTTATACCATTTTGAAGTGTTATATTTGTTAAGGAATTACAATTATAAAAACACACCCAACCTATATATCTTACACTGCTGGGGATTACTACATTTGTAAGAGAAGTACAATCTTGAAAAGCAGCACTATCAATCTGGGTAACACTATCAGAAATAATCACATTTGAAAGATTACTACAATTAAAGAAAGCGTAACTACCTATAATAGTTACACCATACGGAATGTTTATACTTGTAATACTTTTATCAAGAATTGAAGATAAAGTTATTTCATCTGTTAGAGTTTTGTTTTGCATAATTACTTGTGACATATGTGGCAACCTCATTAAATTATGAATTTATTGAAATATGAATAAATTTATGGCATTATAGTTCTTGGCGTAGCTTGGAAGTACGGGTTCATTTCTCCACGTATGACGGTTAGTCAGAGAAAGGAGGGATGATTATGAGTTTCGAAATGCTTATTCAAATATTGAAAATTATTTTGATAATTCTCAAATTGTTTAAACAAAGTAAAAACCACCGTGCTGAAATCACGGTAGTAATCAGTATAAAAATAAACAATTGATGAACCCGTCACCAGGTTACGCTGTCATTATACCACAAAAAGCTTAAATGTCAACTCGGAATTGGTTGAATTTTTGAGGTATAATCTGACCATCCATTCGCTGCTTTGTAGGTTTCAACTGATTCTGAAGGAACGTATACAACTAAGTTTTGCGATGTACCAGAAAATACATAACCGTTGCCAAGATTTGGTGGTGATGATGCTAATATAGTTACACTAATGAGATTGCTACAAACATTAAAAGCGTTAGCACCAACTGGTATTGTTATGTTCTTAAGTGTCACAATTGAGTAAAATGCCTTGCTTGAAATACTAACTAAATTGTTTGACTTTCGTCTTTCCAAGCTTTCTCTCTTTCTTCGAGAATAATCCTAGTAGCCTCATCATTGGTTAATTCTTTGTATCTACAAACTGCTTCGTTGAAGGCCGTGCCATTCTTTGCAACCATTTCTAACTCCTCCTCACTATTTGCATTCAAAAACTTAAGCCATGTTGCCAAATCACTATTATCTGCTTTTGGAAGCTTTAAAAACTCAATAACATCAATTTCGAGCACATCAGTAAATTTCGAACCGGTCTTCTCGTCAATAAGAAAATATCTATTGTGATATTCCTTGCTGTCTTTAATCATATTGTGATCTGTACAAATTATAATACTAATAACTTTCTTTATTTTTTCGTATCCGTCCCCACTATTCATTTGCTCACTAATCATCTTGGAAGCATAAAACAAAACTCGCTTGTCCATGTCTGCCGATTCTCTGACTTGCAATTCAACGTCTATTATCCCGCCACTCTTGGTGTTTAGCTTTATGTCTAATATTCCACGCTTGTCCAGTGTATTCTTAAATTTTCAAATGTGGATCAACAATTTTCATATCTTCATACTCATTTTGATGAATACCTAGAGTAGATTGCAAGAGATTCACAGAAGCTTCGTTATTGTTCGGATCTCCAAATATCATTTTGAACAATAAATCGTTTTTCGCACATATTCTCATCTTCGCTATCACCTTACTAAGTTCAATACTTTTATTATATCAAACTTAGTAGAAAAAGTCAACCCAAAAATTTGATTTTCTTAATTAAAATGAAATTTTCTTAGCATTATTACAAAATCTTTGGCATGACGACTTACTATATCCAAGTTTTTGGGAAATTTGCTCCCATGACATTTCGTCTACATATTTGTAAATCAAAACTCTATTAGGAGGCTTCAGGTAGAAACAATTGGGAGTTGTGATAATAAAATAAATACAAGTTTAACATAAATTGATCGGTAACTTTATTAAATACCTATTGACAAAAAAAAAAAAATGATTTACTATGTATGTAGTTTGTTTTTGTGAGCTATGTATATCTTAATTTCTAGGGGTGGGATTCATATGAAATCATCGAAAAGATTGTTAATTGGTGCGTTAGTATCTGCTGCTTTGTGTCAATCTGGGGCTTCGGCTTTGTCGACTGCTGGAAGATTAGGTGTTGGCGCAGGTGTTGTTGGGGGTGTTACTCTTGTGACTTTGGGTTGTTATCTTAAAAGTGGTAAAAATGCCAAAAAGGAAATTATCACTGGCCCGTGTGTTATTCCAGACATTAGTCAAGAAGTGACAAAGCGATTAGAAGTGGCTAAATATACCAAAGAGAAAATTATTACGTTGATCGGTAAGAAAAAATACGATGTTTTGCATAGTGCTTGTGAGAGGTTTTTGTGTACTGTGTATTATGAGGGTGATAACTTTATAGCTGATAGTGAGAAGTTTATTCCAAGTATAACTTCATTGGAGCTTGTGTGTGGGGATTCGCGTTCTGTGCTAAAAGGCGGAGAGATATCTTCGTTGTTCAACAGTGCGAAAGAAATTAACGGTTTTGGCAGACAATCTCTCTATGACATTGTCGATACTTGTCTTAGGGTCATCGGCAGTGGTATAAGTTCAAAGCAAAGAATAATTGTTACAGGAAACTCTAATGATAGTTGGGGGAATGGATTCAGGTTTATGCCACTTGGTGATGAGAAATACTACTCGTTTTTCGTTAATTCTGATTTGAACGAAATCAAGCTTTGTTATCATAATGGGTATGGCAATAAAACGCAGGATTGTGCCATTGTCCTGAAGTTATGACGATATTGTTTTTTATCAGATTGTGTGCATGTTGCGAACGTAGTGACATGCATTACATTTGAGCGATAACACATCTTCTTCTCGTACTCGTAAATCTTTAGCTCTGTTATCGAACCTCATCATTTGTCCTTTATGTGGTAGCAAAATGATGACTAAAATTGGACGAAGCCCTGGAGTTTGCTACTTTCTTTGTAGTTCCAAGAGACATTTTGGGTCTAATTCTTGTAGTTTCAAAAATTTAGATGGTAAACATATTGATAATTTAGTTATCAACTATTTGATGAACTACGATGAGAATTAGCTCAAAAATAGCTTGAATATTGAAACTCAAACTGCCAAAGTAAGTAAACTTTTTGATAACATTGATAACATCAGCGCTAAGATTCTCTTCTTAAACTACGACAAGGAAAAATATCTTGACTATCTTAAAACCATCACATCGGCATCACCCCTTTTCAAAGACATAGAAATTAAATTTGCAAAAATTAATGACCAAGTCAAAAATTTGGAACTTCAGAAAAGAAAACAACAATTTGAACTTTCCATTGCTCAGACTCAGAAAGCTGATGTGCAACAAATTTTGAAAAATTTACGATATTTCAAGAGTAATTTTTTTAATCTCGATTTACTCGCAAAAAAATCACTCCTTCGGTTAATTGTTGAACAAATAACTTGGAGTGATGAAAAATTAACTATTAAATTCAAAGGTGAACTTACTTAATTTTATCTTATTTTTTTACCTTTATGTAGACTTAAGAAATAATACGGGCAACAGTATAAGTACGAGATTTGCCAATCAGATGTTTATTTTGGGAGATGTTATCGTATATCAGAAATTTATCTGTAACATAAAATTTAGCCTCAATATGAGAAATATTTTCATAAAGCCCCTCAAACCTTTCAGAACTGCGACCACCTACGAAAGAACCAACAAGCTTTTTAGTCTCTTGATTTACAGCTGTACAGAGTCATATTTTTTTAAGTTCAGCACATTTTGTCAAGTTCTAAAATACTTACTTTCTTACTTTTCCGAGGAATATTCTTGATTTTAGAAGCTAATTGTTTAATCCAATTAATAACAGATACTTGACTAACATGCATTAACCTTTCTGTTCTTCTAAAACTGTTTCCTTCAAATTAATACTTGTTACATCGTCTGTTTACTTTTAGCAATGCCGCAATTAAAGCATTGCTGAAAGTAGATAGAAACCTTCCACTTTATTCCTATTGTTTTTTTTACTAGTCTATTCGAATCATTTTGCTTCATCCTATCTATTTTTAGCAATACCAGTAAGGAATTCACGGTGTCAGAATTTGTCATATAAAAAACAATTATGCAATGAGTTGAGTACCAATACTTTTTTTACTATAATAATTGTGGTTGTTTTTGTGGTGTTATATTTCGCATATGTGAGGTGAGTTAATTGTTAAAAGTTAAACTTGAGGATCTAGTGGAATATGTTGAGGGTAAAATATATGATCCGGAAATCGAGTACAGAGGTGTATTTATAGATTCTGATTATGTTTACAGACTTGGGATTGAAATCATGACTCCTATAACTTCTTTGGCACCTGGTCGAGTTATGATAATGGGAGAAAGTGAGAAGTATTATCTGAAAACCTTTGAACTAGAAAGAAGAAAAAAAATTTTGAATCATATTTTTTCTAAAAAGTTTTCAGCATTATTTCTTGCTAACGGTTTGAATCCTGGGCAGTACGTCTTTGATCTTGCAAAAAAATATTTGATTCCTATTTTTACCGTTAAAGATAAGTCTTCAATTCTTATGTCGGAGTTGACAAATTTTCTCGAGGAACGTTTAGAGCCTTCAATAACTCGTCCTGCTGGATTGATGAGTGTACATGGAGAGGGCGTTCTTCTTACTGGTGAAAGTGGAGTTGGTAAAAGCGAAGTCGCACTTGAATTGATTCATAGAGGACACAAATTTGTAAGTGACGATCTTACTGAGATAAAAAAGATTTCAACTAAAACACTTCTTGGATCTCCTCCCGGAAATATAAGTAAATTTATAGAGGTCAGGGGAATTGGAATAATAAACGTTCAGCAGCTTTTCGGCATAAACGCAATTAAGAAATCTGAAAACATAGATATGATAGTCCATTTTGAACAATGGAAAGATGGATGTGAGTATGATAGACTTGGGAGCGTGGAATACTTTGTAAAAATTTTGGATATTAGCATCCCGTATATATCTATTCCCGTGAAACCTGGCAAAAATCTAGCTGTTCTTGTTGAGATAGCCGCTATGAATAACAGAATGAAAAAATACGGTATGAATCCTTACGGTGAGCTTATGGGGAACTTGTGCGGCATAAATGATTTGGTTCCTAAAGAGTTTAAACAAGTTCTTCCTATGTGGGATAAACAATAATGAGTTGAGGAGATTGAATATGAAATTTATCGCTGATATGCACTGCCACACTGTTGCATCGTCGCATGCTTATAGTACGATTCTTGAAAATGTGGAAAGTGCAAAGGAAAAAGGTCTTAAGTATATTGCTATCACTGATCATACAGGAGATGTGCCGGCGTCTCCGAGGGAATGGTATTTTCATAATCTTCAAGTCATTCCCAGAATAATTGACGGTGTTGGAGTTCTTCAAGGCGTTGAAGGAAATGTTACAGGCCCCTCGGGAGTGGTAGACATTCCTACCCTCATGCCGAATCAAAAACTAGATTGGGTGATAGCTTCTATACATGATTGTGCTTGGAAAGGAAAAAACGACTTTGAAAGTTGTACTAAAGCTTGGATTAACGTTTCTAAGAATGAATCGGTAAACGTAATTGGACACAGTGGTTTAGTGAACTATAAATATGATTATGAATCGGTAATTCCAATTTTTAGGGATGCTCATAAGCTTGTGGAAATAAATGCTAGTTCGATTTTTGTTCGTCCAGGGTGCCGAGATAATTGTAAGAAAATAGCTGAGATATGCAAAAAGTGCGGAGCATATGTTATTGTAGATTCTGATTGTCACATTGCAACTCATGTTGGACGTTTTGATTCTGCAATCGAGATTCTCAAAGAAGTTGATTTTCCAGAGAAGTTAATCATTAACTCGAATTTGGAAGTATTTGAAGATTACTTGAGAAAATATACGAACTTTTTCAACTAAGTTTTCTTATTTGTAGTATACTTAAACTTTATTAAATATCTTCAAAATGCAGTGGTACATGTGTTCGCTGTACATAGGAGTGAGTAAAAATGAAAGTAGGTAAATTGTCTACATGTTTATGTTCTCAGTCATCTATCGTCGTTAAGGATATGCAAACTTTTTCAATTGGAGTGTCCCTATTTGTAGTATACTTAAGCTTTATTAAATGCCTTCAAAATACAGTAGTACACTGTTCGATGTACATAGAAGTGCATAAAAATGAAAGTAGGATAAATTGTCTATATGTTTAAGTTCTCAGTCGTCTATCGTCGTTAAGGATATGCAAACTTTTTCAATTGGAGTGTCCCTATTTGTAG
>CAMUZI010000030.1 GCA_947165155.1 uncultured Clostridia bacterium
AATTTTATGTTACAGATAAATTTCTAATATACGATAACATCTCCCAAAATAAACACCTGATTGGCAAATTTCACACCTATACGGTTGAACGTATGAATCGTCTTTTTCGACATTATTTTGCATGCTTTCTCGCAAAACTTATTGCTGGTCTAAAAGTTTAAGTATGATTGTTAATTTTCTCTTATTGTTTTTGTGCCGTGACTATTTCTCTTTTATGCACTTTTAGCAATGCCCTTAATTGCTTGTAATTTGACATAATCCGGGTAGCTACACCGCCCTCCGATATAATTGCACCTGCAAGATTTACGTTTATATCTTTGCTTACCTCTCATGAATCCATTTTTTACTTTTTCTTTTTATCAACATTTTGGACATTTCATTTTGTTCTCCATATCTTCTCTTTACCATTTATATCCTATTTTTGCAATGCCGCAAACCTCATACTTATACTGTTGAACGCGCTTCTTTGTCATTATCTTGCCTGTTTTGCTCGCAAAACTTACTGCTAAGACTCTAATTATGATTGATGATTCTAGCACCGTGTTTTTGTATCGTTAGTTCGTTACTTATATCCATTTTTAGCATTGCCAGAAATTAAGTACTAGTTGACTTTCGTATTTTGGGCTGACGAGTTTATTATTTTAATCGTTCCGCCCATTGTGCATGTTAACGTGCTGTCCATCGTCACCAGCGAGAAGCCACATAATTTACACGAGAGTGAACCTGAACCCCATGGTGACGGAACTGCTGGGATACATGGAGCAGGTACAAACATTTTAACTCCCATGGCTGCCGCAGTCGCCGAAGCGCTTGCAGATATGACTGTCGGGTTTGTCTTTGATTGACATGACATCTGAAACGAATTTATGTTCAACATCGGTTTGTTGTCAAAAATATTCGCTATTGGTTGATTATTAGACATCGTTTTGTTTGTGGGCAAAACAACAAGAGAACCCGGAACGCCCTCAGGAAAAGTCCCAGAATCTGGAACAGGAACCCCCAAAGGGAGTGCACAACTTTTATCACACTTTATCATTGTCCCACTCGTTACTATCGGTTTTGACAATTAATCAACACCCCAAAGAATGCTTTGCTACTCCAATCAAAACGTCAACATCGCCATTTTTCAATATTTTGTTAAATTTATCTGAAATATCAGAAGCGCTAGCCTCTGTTATCCTTGCCACTTCTCTACTACGTTCCTCCTTATTATCATACAACGGTGCAACTACACGCTCATCAATACCAGCATCAACAAGACTTTTTGCAAATAACTCTATTAAATGCCTACCAAAAGAACTACTGGGAAGCCCTACATGATAACCTTTATAAGTGTTTATACATCGACATTTTTCTTTAGTAAAGTTTACAAACGATTGATGACTCTCGCACAAGTATTCGTCGACCTTGGAAGCAATTTTATCCAAATATTGCAACACTTGTCCTCTTGAATTTTTATTAATAGTAAACGAGCCGTTAACATGTACCAATACATTTTTATCTAAATTATTAACAACGCAACAATGCCACACACATAAGATCTTATTATTTCCTAAATCACGTTCCCAAAATCCATAATTCTTATTACCAAATTTATAGGTAACAAAATCAAACTTTTTGATAAAACTAATAATCTTCCACCGTTTCAACGGATTACTAATTTTCCTAGCTATACCAAACTTTTTATTCAAGGCGTATCCCCCCAGCCCCAAAACTGTTGTGCCGAGTATTGTCACACCAACACCACCGGCTAGTTTATTTGGGATACCAGGTATAAGCGATTCCGAAGCATCTTCATCACGAAATCTCTTTTTACCAAGAAAGCTTTTATCATTCACACTGCTAGCCAGAGACACCAACCCCCTCCTGGGAACTCGCCGAGAGATACTATCAGAAGCAAAATTCTTAATCTTTTTTTTGTTACTGCAAGTACCATCAAATTTTGAACCACCACGATTCATCTTTACTAAGTAACTGCCGCCCGTGTTACTATTAAACTTTTGACCTAATATTTCCCTACCACATAATAACGAAGAAAATGACGTCGACGCCGAAACCAATACAGAAACCAGCTTTTTATTCATTCTTAAACTTCTCAATATAAATCCTTCTTAATATTCGAAACCAATAAATCAACGCTCACATGTTTTCGAGTATATATCCTAAACTGAAAAAAGTCAAGTAGAGGCATTGCTAAAAGTAGATAGAAACCTTGAAAATATCACCCGAAAAATGAAGGAATAAAATCTACTGATTACCTTATTCCTGTTGTTTTTTTGGTGCACTCAAATTATTTTGCTTTATCTATCTATTTTTAGCAATGTCATGCCTTTCACAATAAATGTTTGACACTTTTATCAGACATGAGTATAATAATCCCCAGACCTGGTGAATTTATTTTTTTGGAGGTTTTGTTATAAGTAGATCCTTGAAGAAGAGGATTATTCGTCTTCTGGCTAGTTCAGTTGTTGGGGTGTCTTTAGGCATTTCGGGAACATCAGCTTTGGTTAAAGATATTATATTGCCTGGTAGTGGGATACTGCTTTTTACTGGTCTCGCTACTGCTGCGATCGTTAAAGAAGGAAAAAAGCATTGTCCTGAAGTGACATTAAGTGATAGTACTAACGCTTGTGCTTTACCTGGCTGTTGTTGTACTCCTGGGGTAAGCGATACCGACGTAGATAGGTTTGCCAAACATTGTGACTCTAAGGGTAAATTTGGTTGTTATATTAGTTCGGAAGGCCAATGGAGTTATTTAAGGCGATGCGATAAGTGTGTTAATGGGGATAACAAGAATACTTTACAGTCGCTTGTTGATGTTTTGGCGGAAAATTACAAATATAGTTCTCATTTCGTAAGGTGTGCGTTGATAAGCATAATAGCAGAAAAATACATTGTGTTTGATAGTGATGTATTTGAGATCACTAAAAAGGCTTCACGTAATACTAACTATGGTAAATATCTTGAATACAAGAAGAAAATTGAGAAATCTAAATTGCTTGGTTGGTTAGCTGGGGTTATATCCAGATCCAACGATAAAGAGGGGCGTGGCAAGGAGCTCGTGAGGGCTATTTACAATTTAGATCCGAAGGGGTTTGATGAGTTTGATAATCAGCGTCTTAGGATGCTTGGGTTAAAGAATTAAAGTTCCTTAAAATTTGCGCTCTGATTTTGGAGCGCATTTTTTGTTGCCGAATTGAGACTCTAGTGATAAATTTTCGAATCTATAATCGGATTAGTGCCTTTTGTTAATAATAAAATGACTCATTTTTTTAAATTAGGAAACGAAAATAATTCGTCTCTTATTTTTTCTTTGTCATTCTTTTTGCTTATATCTTCTAGCTTTTTCATATGATCTTTGAATGAATTATCATCTAAGTACATAGGTTTCTCTATGTATATTTTTTCATTTTCAGTTTTTGTACATTCTCCATCTGAAATCAAAAGCTCCTCATATAACTTTTCTCCTGGACGAATTCCTATATATTCTATTTTGATATCCTTGTTTGGTATGAAGCCTGATAATCTGATAAGATTTTCAGCTAGATCTCTGATTTTTACAGGTTCTCCCATGTCAAGAACAAAAATTTCTCCTCCTTTTGCCATTGCTCCAGCAGTGAGGACTAAAGAAACAGATTCTTGAATAGTCATAAAGTATCTTATTATGTCAGGGTGCGTAACAGTAACGGGACCACCCTCTTTTATTTGCTCCTTGAAAAGAGGAATAACCGAACCGTTAGAGCCAAGAACATTTCCGAATCTAACAGCAACAAATTCGGTATTTTGCTTATGTTCTTGCATGAATTGAATAATTAATTCACAAACTCTTTTAGTTGCCCCCATAACACTTGTGGGATTTACCGCCTTATCTGTTGATATTAAAACAAACTTCTCAACCTTATACCTATCAGCAGAAACAACAAGATTGAGAGTTCCGAATACATTATTTTTAACCGCCTCTTCAGGATCCGATTCCATTAGTGGAACATGCTTATGCGCCGCAGCATGAAATACGACGTCTATTTGCTTTTCCTTAAATATCTTATCAATTTTATCTTTATCACGAATACTTGCAATTTCTACCTCTAGGTTTAAATTTTTATGTTTGCGTTTTAACTCCTGTTGAATGCTATAAGCGCCATTTTCGCATATGTCTAATATGATGATATTTTTAGTATCTAACTTGGCAATTTGACGACATAACTCTGAACCTATTGAACCTCCACCGCCCGTAACTAAAACACATTTTCCCTTTATATATTCACCGTATTGTTCTTTATCAAAAACTATCGGCTCGCGCCCCAAAAGATCCTCTATTTCGACGTTTCTTATCTTTGGAACTATCGAACCCGAGGTAAATGTTTCGTATATCGGTGGAATAACTCTAACCTCTATGTTTGTGCGCGAACAGGAATCGAGGATTCGTCTTTTTTCTTCAGGTAGTATATCGATAATTGCAAATAGTATTATCTCTATATTTTCTCTTTCACATATCTCAGGAATTTCATATGTTGAACCACAAACTTTAGTTCCTAGTACGCTTCTTCCTATTTTTGCTCTATCATCGTCAGCAATACATATTGGAAGATATTCACTGTCTGGACGTTTAGAAATTTCCTTAAGGACCATCGCCGATGCTTCTCCAGCACCGATTATCATCAATCTTTTTCTTTTAGAACTTATATTTGAATTCTTTTCTAATATGACATCTATTCGATATATAATTCGAGATAAAAAAATAGAGAACTCAGATATCAAAAAGAATAGGATATATGTTCTAGTTCCGAGTTCCATATCTAAGAAAATAGAGAGGAAGTAAAAAAGCACATTAGAGCAAAAAGTCGCAAAGCATATGTAAAAAAAGTCTTCTACATCCGCGTATCTCCAGATTTTTTTATAGAGTCTAAACAGAGAAAATACTGAAAAAAAGCATACATTGACTAAGATCAAACATTGAATAAATAGTATCTCAAATCCTTTGAGGGAAAAACTATTTTTATTTACTCCAAATGTAAGATAGAACGATAAATTCCATATTATAAAGTCGAACACCAAAATACAGTATTTTTTTATTTTCTTCATAAATAGGTAAATATTATCCATGATTTCTCCGAAAAATTTATACACATTCGTACATGATATGGTTATTTTTGAATTTTGTCAACATTTTAAAATTTCATTATAAAAAACGTGCTTTTCGATTAAATAAATCAAAAATTCTCCACAATTATACATTTTATGCAAAATTATGTTGTCTTTTTTTTTTTTTTATGATATTATGCACAGCACAAGCTTTTTACCAAATAGGTAAAAAAGCGATTGTATTAAGTCTACAAAAACAATTTTGTGAGGTGATGAACTATGAATATATTTGAAAAACTGTTATTACTAGGGCCTAGTGGCATTAAAAGAGAAAATGAATATTGGAATACATTTAAATCAGATTTAAACAAAGCACAAACAAGACAAGAAGCAATAGATTTGAGTGAAAAAGTACTTGAAAATGTACTGAATTTAAGATATGGTGAAAAGAAGAATTGGAAAAATAACAAAGGTATTGGAAAACTTTATTACAATTTACAAGACGCAAAGAATAGAGGTCTCAATTCTTTCAAGCCATTATGTGATGTTCTAACAAAAGGGAAGGGGACTGGGATTTGTAGTGCATGGGATTCTTCCATAAAAAAAAGAATTGCCGAGATTTTTAAAACTGATAATGATGCTTCTGAAATTTACATTGATGATAAAGAACTCGATAAGGTCCTCGCTATGTATGAGGGCAAAAACGAAAAAGAAATTAAAAAAATGCACGATAAACAAATGTCAGAGGCACGCCTCGAAGGAACCCTTGAACTCATCAAAACTCTGAATCATAAAAAGAAAAAATGAAACTAAGTAGATCAACAAAAGCGACATCAACAATGTGCATACTAATTTTTCTGGCAGCTACTAGAGAATACTTCCTATGTAAAGCTCAATTTACCTCTTTCCATTTTCTTCCATCCGTCAACTTTGCCAGCCAAAACATCAAGCTCATCACTCTTTCCCTGTTCCCTTTGACTTAAATTATTTAAGACACCATCAAGAGTAGTAGTCGAAGCTGACCCTCCAACGAAAACATAACCTAAATCTTTAACCAAAACACGATCTCAAATCTCGTATTATTCTTTTCTGTATCCAAAACTGTACAGTATCTCACAAAACTTTTCTATAGGCTCAATAATTTTACCCTTAAAATCAATCGAATCCCATTTAACTTCATTAAGCTTATTTTTAATGTCACTCCAATCTGAATCTTTTCCATCTTCATCTTCCAAATGTTTCGCGCCTATTACCAAGTCTCTTAAATATAAAATGTGATTACTTGGACTATCATAAACGGATTCTTTATAACCACTGTAAAAATCCATCAATTTTGCTCTATCTATGTCTGACATATTCCCAAAATTTACCACACATTGATAAAAAATAACTAGCATTCTAATTTCTTTTATTGCGTCATGAATCGGAACCCCTAACGTCAAAAGTATGTTAGGCCATGATGAAACATATAAAACATCTGAAAGACATTCTTTATTTTTCGAAATCTCCCGTAATTTATCAGAATCCAAATCAATCAAAATTTTACGAACTTCATCATTCTTCAATACATTCCGGACCCCTCTGGCTCTAATTGCTTCCTCCCTTTTGGAAGGATAGGCACCATTACCAAAGAATGTTTCCGCTCCAAATTGACTCTTTTTACTTCCTGCAACCTTGCCCTCTCGAGTTCTTCACCAATAAACTCACCAAGTTCAACATTAGATCCAGTTAAAGCTGAACAATTTTGCAAACTTTCAATGTTACCTGCTGCCTTTATTCCACTTCCAAATAAACATAAACTCGAGCACAAAGCAGCCAATTTTTCGGTTTAAACATAACAGCCCCCCCATAAAACTAAATCAACTAATCGTACTCAATCTACCCTGACTTAATAAACAATTTTTGTCAAATGTTTATATAGGGAAGTTTATTCAAATATATTGCTTTTAACACCGAGCAAAAATCAAATTATATTGTTTGAACCTTACTAGTGCCACTAAATATTAGCATCATTACTACCAATGTTTGGTAGCGATTATGTATTTTCTGGTACACCGAAAAATTTAGTCATATACGTTCCTTCAGAATCAATTGAAGCGTATAAAACAACAACTTATTGGTCGAATTATGACTCAAGAATCCAAGCTATACTATCTTGACATTTAAGCTTTTCGTGATATAATAGTAGCGTATGGTGGTGGGTTCATTAATTTCGATCTTTGTTAGTGAAAATAACTACTACCGTGATTTGAACACGGTAGAATTTGTTTTGCTTAAACATTTTGAAAATCAAAAGAATAACTTTCAGCAATTGAATAAACGTCCCAAAATCCATTTTCATCCCTCCTTTCTCTGCCAAAGAATGACAGATAAGAAGAAATGAACCCGTACTTCCAGGCCACGCTGGCATTGATGTTACCATAAGGTTTTCATATTTCAATTAATTTCTAACACTACTTGATGTCTACAATAATTTTGTAGATATTGTTTTTTGAGATTTCAATGTCTAAACAAAGGTGCGATGGTGATTGTTTTAATTGTAAATTTGACGATTATATTCTCAATTATGGTAAAGTTCCTACAGATGAAAGATCAAACCCAAAGTTGTTTCGAATTTTTAAATTGTTGAATATCCAACTGCTCCTGTTATTGATCCTGTTGAAACCGAATTAAGCAGAAAGTTCCAAAGATCAAAATAATCCATAGAACATCTTTCAAGCTTGGAGGAAAAATGGCAAAGTATAAATCGAGATTTCAAGCACAAGTAACTGATGCAACTCTACAAACCGTTATTGATAGTGGTGCAAGTTGTATCTAAACTCTATAAGGCATTGCTAAAAGTGAATAGAAATCGTTAAACTATCAACCGAAAAATGAAGGAATAAAATCTGCTGATTACTTTATTTCTACTATTTTTTTAACTGGTGTGCTTGAATTATTTTGCTTTATCTATCTATTCCCAGCAATGCCAACAGAATTTTCAAAACAATTTCAGGAACTTTCGAGAGCAAATCGCACAACACAAAAATCGCCAACAGCCTACCTTCTGGCAATCTCTTTAAAACATCTGAAGATATAAACCCGCTTACTGATTATTTTGTTTATATTCAAAGTTCATAAACTTCAAGTCAATACCACGCGCGAAATCTTTAAGAAGTATGTCGATATATGGAGCCATTTCTGATTCTATGTATCCAATATCCTTGTCAGAAAACTTGAGCCCTTCAAACATCGTACCCTTGACTCCATCCGAATTAATACCGTAAAGCAAATCAGTTAGACCATAAGCATATCTGTAAACAACAGCCGGCATCCCACCAATACTCAATACACAAGCAGCATCATAATTAACCACACCATTAGCGACCAATCCAGTTGAAAGACCACCATGGCCCCCTTCAAGATTTTTCACATCCACCTGCTGCAACTCCGCCTTCCAAATTATTTTTCTCGACCAAGTTCTTCCTTGGTTAGTAGAATAAGCATTTATGTACGCACACTTTCCCTCAGACAATTTTACTTGCAATAAGCAAATATTATCATCGCCGACTTTTTTAGTGACAAACTCTAAATTACCTGGAGTTTTAAAATAATCAACAAGCCCCCGAGCTGTTATACCATACCTAATCTTGTCAATTACGCTTCTATGAAATATTTTATCTGCGATAAGCTCAGCACTCCCAGTAGACACCCCAACACCGACAGTCGTACCAAAAGTATAAGTCAAAGAATCTGGAACATGAGGTATAAGTGTTTTTTTCGCATTAGGCACAGCTTGGCGTAGAGATACCGGAGCTGACTTACTTCTTGCAGGGACTTTAGTGTCACTAGTATTACCCTTTGCAGAAACTTTAGCTTTGTTAATATTGCCCTCACTAGATGATGGACGGCTACCAACACTCCTGCTACGACCTTTTTTAGTATTCCGAGAAGTCTTATTATCTTTACCTGCCTCTTGACTACCTTTTGGAGATGTAGTTAATCCAGTTTTAAAACTATCTGCGCCCCCCCCCTTGATTTTCTCTTAATATTATTCCCAGCCGCTAAAGACGAAGTAACCGAAGACAATGCCGCCACTAGAAATGAAATGACCTTTTTGTTTTTCATAGCAAATCCCCCCAATTTAATCGAAAATACAAACGTTACGCCATTATAGTGTGGTCACGAGTATAAGATAATATAAAATTTTTGTCAACCTCAATATATGATATAGAGCCATAAACTCAATACTCTAAAATTCCCAAAATCTCATGCGCACAATTATCTACCAAATCATTAACAACTACGTACTTATAGTCTTTAGATTTTTCTAATTCATAAGCAACACGTTCTAATCTTTTGTTAACTTCCTCATTATCACTAACACCCCTGGTGTTTATACGCTCTTCCAGATCACTAAACTTGGGCGGAGTTATGAAAATACTAACGCAATTTAAGCCTAACTTTCTTACTTTTTCAGCGCCCTCAACATCAATTTTAAGTATAATATCACGCCTAGAATCAAGTGCTGACATAATCGGCCTCTTGAGAGTACCATAGTAATTTCCACAATACATGGCGTATTCTAAAAATTCATCGTTTTCAATTTTTCTTTCAAATTCATCGACCGAAATGAAATGATAACTAACGCCGTCTTTCTCTCCAGGACGCATGGGGCGAGTAGTGACCGAAACTGAAAGCGAAATACTTTTATTTAGAAATCTAATCCTAGATATAACACTATCTTTTCCTACACCAGAAGGCCCAGAAATTATAATTAGACGTCCAGGACGCTTTAATTTGAATTTTTTTGGCATAAATTTACACCTCTTCTTGGAGGCGCCACCCAGATTCGAACTGGGGATGAAGGTTTTGCAGACCTCTGCCTTACCACTTGGCTATGGCGCCGATAACCAAAACTACTCAGAGCATAACAAAATTATGACTAGCAACTTAAAAAGCAAAAAATACTGAAAAGAGAATCCCATTTTCTATGTATAACAAAAAATGGAGCGGATGACGGGATTCGAACCCGCTACCTCCACCTTGGCAAGGTGGCGCTCTGCCAAATGAGCTACATCCGCAGGTGGTGCCTTAGGACGGAATCGAACCGCCGACACAAGGATTTTCAGTCCTTTGCTCTACCGACTGAGCTACCAAGGCAAATGGCGACCCGGAACGGGCTCGAACCGTCGACCTCTAGCGTGACAGGCTAGCGTTCTAACCAACTGAACTACCGGGCCAAATGGTGGGAACAACAGGACTCGAACCTGTGACCTCTTGCGTGTAAAGCAAGCGCTCTAACCAGCTGAGCTATGCTCCCGAGGTCACCCCACCGCAAACATTTCTAAATAATATCATCGTTATTTTTCTTTGTCAACATCAATTCATTGATATTTTGAAAAATTTTTTCTGCACCTCCCTTAATGTCACTTTCTATGTTTACGACAACACTCAAATCGTGTGCACTCTGACGAATCAAACACCATCCTTTTTCGTCATCATTTTCAAAATTTAGTCTAACTCCCTCTGGAGTATCGTTATTAATGGAACATCCAGAAATTTTAGCAAAATTACTCTCCACACGCCTCATTATATCTTTGATTTCTGAGATATCTTTAAATGATATTCTAACTTCCTTAGTTTCCTCCGCTTCTTTAAAGTCATCTAGGAAATTCGAAAGTTTCTTCCCTTCTTTTTTCATTTTTACTAGCTCAATTATTACCTTTATTGCTAAATATGCACCGTCATCTTTGAATTTGTTTTCTTTAAATGCAGCGTGCCCCGAAGTTTCGATTGCTAAATAACACTGTTCCGTTATTTCATTTAGTTCTTTTGCGGCACTTATTACGTTATGATATCCTCTTTTGTCTCTAAATTGAAATCCACCATTATTTTCTATGAAATTTTTTAAGTAATCAGACGTAACCGAATCTGTAACAATCGTGGAACCTGGATGTTCTTTTAAAACAAATTTGGATATAAGAGCTACAAATTTATTTTTTACGATTGGATTCCCCTTATCATCTACAAAAAAGCACCTATCAACATCTGCGTCAAATATTATTCCTAAATCTGCGTTATTCTTAATTGATGTTTTAACTATACTTTTTATCGAATCTTCCCTTTCGGGATTTGGAGAATGTTCAGAGAAGTTACCATCCGGATTTAAAAGTTTACTTCCATAAGTATTGGCTCCTAAAGGGTTTAGTATATCATTTACGAAAAATCCACCTGCACCATTAGAGGCATCTACTACTATGTTCAACCCTTCAAGCGGATGTTCACTTTGAAACTCTTTTCTTATCTTATTTCTAAGAAAACCGCTGTAATATTTCATCAAATCGAATTCATGTACTACGCCTTCTTTCAACGATTTGGGAAAAAATTCATTATTAGAAATTTCTATAATTTTGTCTATGTCGAAAGAAGAAAGACCTCCTTCGTATGTGAAAAATTTAATTCCATTGTACTCTTTTGGATGGTGACTTGCTGTTATTTCAGCCGATGCGCAACACGAAAGGACATCAAAGCAAGAAGACATTGCAGGAGTAGAACATAATCCGCAAGCGTAAGTATCGACTCCTATTGATGATAGAGAATTTAAGAAAATTTCATAAAATCTCTTACTCGATAATCTAGAATCATGTCCTATGGCTACCACTTGATCTTTTATCTTCATATGTTTGAACTTTTCCAAGAATATGCAAAACGATATAGATATATCTTTGACATTTTCATTTAGTAAATTCCTGCCTTCGCCGATTGCTATTCCACGAATGTCAGAACCACTTTTTAGATGTTTTAAACTTTTAGTAATCAAGATAATCCTTTCTAAGTAGTTATATTATTTTTCATAGTTTCAAATTTAGATTTTCCTATACCTTTCACATTCATAATCTCTGAAATTGAGGAAAATCCGCCGTTTTGCTCTCGATACTCTACTATTCTCTTCGCAATCGAAGTTCCTACCCCGGGGATTTTTGTCAACTCTTCTTCACTTGCAACATTTATGTTAACTAGTGACTTATCTTTTAAGTTATCAGTATCTTCACCTTCTTTTAAAATAAACTCCTCTTTGACAACTTCTAGGTTAGGTATGTTTGGAATATAAAATAAATTGTAAGATACTACAACTGATGATAACATCAAGAAAATGCAAAGTAATATTCTTTCTTCTCTGTCCAAGCTAATCTATCCTTTGACTAATTTCGGATAATTGTGTACGATATTAAAAATAATTTGCTAATAAAGTTTACATTGGAGAAAAATGCGTAAAATAACAAAGGCTGTAATTCCCGCTGCAGGATTCGGGACAAGAGTGCTTCCAGCCTCCAAGGCTATACCAAAAGAGATGTTCCCTGTTGGAAATAAACCCGCTATACAACATCTGGTGGAAGAAGCAGCATTATCTGGCATAACAGATGTGTTAATTATAACCAGTAGGGGAAAAGAAGCAATCGAAAACCATTTTGATCGCTCTCCTGATTTGGAGGAATTTTTAATAAAGAAAAACAAAATTGATGAGTTAAATGAGGTAAGAAAAATTTCAAATCTTGCGAATATATACTTTATTCGTCAAGATGATCAAAAAGGCTTAGGACATGCAGTTTGGCTATCGAAGAACTTTATTGGGAACGAGCCTTTCGTAGTAATGTATGGTGACGATGTAATTTTAAGTGAAGTTCCCGTTACTTCCGAGATGGTTTCTTTATTTTATGAATTTGGTAAATGTGTTGTGGGAGTACAAAAAGTAACGGAAGATCAAATTTCTAAGTATAGCTCTTTAAAATTGAAAGAGATAAGAGAAAGAGTATTCGAATGCACCGATATGGTAGAAAAACCATCGAAGGAGCAGATAATGTCTCTTTACTCCGTCGCAGGAAGATGTATACTTACTTCCGATGTTTTTGAGATATTAGAGCACACAGGTACAGGCTATGGTGGAGAAATACAACTAACTGATGCTATGAAAGAAATTGCTACAAAGCAGACAATGGTAGCATTTGAGTTCAAAGGTAACAGAATCGACATAGGGAGCGTTTTTAGTTACTTCTAAGTGAGGTTAGAAAATCATCTCCGTGTGCTAGGGGTCATATTTTAATTTCAATCTTTTTATTCGACCAGAATGATGGTTTGTAAATCAGCGATAGTTCTTGATCTCCTTTAGGGACCTCGAATATCATTGAACCTTTCACTTTTCCGTTGGGCGATAGTTTTCCTAATTCTAACGAATCACTTAGCGAATATGTTTCGATTTCCGGAGTTTTAATGGCACCATTCCCATCTTTCATTTTGAAGTCATAATTGTTGTATGATATTTCAATTTTTGATTTGTTTATTATTTCCACCGTAACTTTGACAAATTCTTTACCATCTTTGGGTTTTGAAAAGCTATTGCCAGTATCATAGTTTCGTGTAACATTTGTTAACGTAACTTCTTTTTCATCAAAAGATATAATGTCTCCTACTTTAAATACATTTGATGCTTCTTGTGTTGAAGATTGTGGTACATCTTCCTTGGTATCTGTTTTAGTCCCAATTTTTTTGGCATTCTTACCCCCGAATATTCCAATCATGTAATGTGTAAAAACTACAATAAGGTCAAAAACACCCCTAACAACTAACCAAAAAACAACATTCCTATTCAATTTCCAAGGTATAAACCCTTTTATTTACGGGATTTACTAGACCACAAGAAAAATTTTTTTCAAATTCTTCAATTTACTATTGACAAAAAATATTCGA
>CAMUZI010000031.1 GCA_947165155.1 uncultured Clostridia bacterium
TTATCAAGTCGAATTTCAGTGACAAGATACGTTTCTTATGAGATAAGAATTTAAAAAGTATTGATTTTTTAAAATAGAAGCTTATCTGTTTTTGACATTGAAAATTTTAATTTCGAGAATATTGTTATTTCTCATTTGATTGAAGTTTTACAAAAAAGAATTTCTATGTTAGAATTCGGCAGGTCGAATTTTAGCGATGAGATATGTTTTTTGCGAGGAAGGAATTGAGAAGAGCATTAAATAGGTTTTTTTTATTTTTCGTTTTTTTATTTCTTTACGCTCCTGTTTTAATTTTGATTATCAACTCTTTCAATGCATCAAAATCTAGAATTCAATGGGGCGGATTTACTTTTAAGTGGTATAAGCTTTTGTTTCAGGATTATGCCATCTTACAAGCGGTGCGAAATACTATATTCATTGCTATTGTATCTTCTGCAGTAGCCACTATCTTAGGAACTTTATGTTGCATAGGAATTATAAATTCAAACAAGTTATTCAAGTCTTCTGTTTTTAATATCACTAATGTTCCGATGGTAAGCCCGGAAATAGTAACTGGTGTTTCTTCTATGCTTTTTTTTGTTATGATATATAAATTAACCGGGTTATTTAAGCCTGGAATATTAACGCTTATTTGTGCTCATTCTACTTTTTGCTCTCCATATGTTTTTCTTTCTGTGTTCCCTAAAATCAAACAAGTAACTCCTCAGATTTCGGAGGCCGCACAAGATTTAGGATGTACTCCATTTCAAGCTTTTTATAAGGTTATTTTACCTCAGATTATGCCTGGAATAATAAGTGGGGTTGTTATGTCGTTTACGATGTCGATAGACGATTTCACAATAAGCTACTTTACGAGTGGAAATGTTCAAACGCTTCCTCTTTCGATATACTCTATGACTAAAAAATCTGTTAGTCCCGAAATTAATGCATTATCTACTGTTTTTTTTATGAGTATTTTGATTCTTCTTATAATAATAAACATCAGAAATGAGAAGGTAGATTTGATATAATGGAAAAAAAAACTTTATTTTTAAGTTCATTTGTGTGCCTTTTGTTTACCTCTATTTGTATTTCTTTTTTTGTTTTGAGGAAGAATACTCCGGTGGTTTTGAATGTCTATAATGCTGGAGAGTATATTTCGACTAAAAATGATGGTAAGCCAGATGTAAATGATATGTTCACAAAAGAAACTGGTATAAGAGTAAACTACACTACATTTCAGAGTAATGAGGAGATGTTAGCGAAAATTCTTGGTGGAGGTGCGGATTATGATGTGATTTGTCCTTCAGACTATACAATTTCAAAACTTATCAAAAAAGATGCTCTTCATGAGATAAATTTTGAAAATATACCAAACTACAGACTAGTAGATGATAGTTTGAAGAATCTTTCATTTGATCCGTTGAATAAATATTCTGTTCCGTATTTGTGGGGGACTATAGGAATTTTTTACGATTATGAAGCTCTTATTGATGAAGAAGATATAAGTTGGGGACTGTTGTGGGATAAAAAATACTCGAAGAAGATATTGATGTTCGATAATCCAAGAGACGCTTTTGCAGTTTCTATGATAAGAAATGGAAAATCCGTAAATAGTGTTGATAAAAATGAGTGGATAGAAGCTTTTAAAGATCTACAAAATCAAATTCCGGTTGTTCAGAATTACATGTCAGATCAAATATACGATAAATTAGTAGGAAGAGAAGCATATTTAGCACCTTACTATAATGGATATAAAGTTCCTGATATTCTTAAAGATAACGATAGAATAAGATTTGCGATTCCGAAAGAAGGAACAGTTCGATTTGTTGATTCGATGTGTATTTTAAAAGATTCTAAGCACAAAAAAGAGGCAGAACAATACATTAATTTTTTATGCAAATATGAAATTTCACTTCTGAATGCAAGAGCTACTGGAAATTTGCCAGCAAATAAAATGGCCATAGAAACTTTAAGTGAAGAAAATACTATTAAAAATTTAGATAAGATAAAGAAATCAGAAATTTTTAAAGACTTGCCTCCTGAAATTACTAAAATGAATGACTCGTTATGGATGAAAATAAAGGCTGGAGAAGAAGATTCGAAAATATATAATTGGGTATTGATTTTTATATTATTATTACTTATAATGCTGGCATTCGTCCGTGTTAAAGGTCGAAAATTTAATTTTTGGAGTAATTGATATGGTTAGGGTTGAGTATTTGGATCATAAGATGTCTCTTTTGGAGTTGGCTAGTAAGAATAATATAAAAGACGTATGTGGTGCCAAAGTCGATGGAAAAGTTATTGATCTCAACCGAACTACAAACTCCAAATTTGTTGATTTTCTGACGTTTGATGATAAGGAAGGGCGTTCGATTTATTCACATACCACGGCACATATCCTTGCACAAGCAGTCAAGAGGTTATATCCAGATTGTAAGTTAACGATAGGGCCTTCGATTGAAAATGGTTTTTATTATGATTTCGATGTTAAAATTCCATTCACAGAGGAAGACTTAGTTAAGCTCGAAGAAGAAATGAAGAAGATAATCAAAGAGGATTTGCCCCTCAAAAGGTTTGAGCTTTCTAAAAATGAAGCCGTTAAGCTAATGGAAGAGCGCAAAGAACCTTACAAAGTGGAGATGATCAAAAATTTGCCAGAAGGAGAAGTTATTTCGTTTTACGAGCAGGGTGAATTTGTTGATTTTTGTCGTGGGCCTCATCTTCCATCTACGGGTAGAGTTAATGCGATAAAGTTAACTTCAATGTCATCTGCTTACTGGAAGGGAGATTCAAGGAATCAGTCTCTTCAGAGGGTTTATGGTATATCATTTCCAAGTCAGTCAGAGCTCGATGAGTATTTAAAAAATCTAGAAGAAGCAAAGCAGAGAGATCACAGAAAACTTGGAAAAGATCTTGAAATATTTATGACTCACGATTTGGTTGGTAAGGGGCTCCCGATGTATCTACCGAATGGATATATCATCTGGGAATTGCTGGAGAATTATATCAAGAATAAGGAGAAGAAGATTGGGTATACTCACGTTTTAACTCCTCCTCTTGGGTCGGTGGAACTGTACAAAACTTCGGGGCACTGGGAGCACTATAAGGATGGAATGTTTCCAAAAATGGAGGTCGAAGGTGAAGAATTTGTTCTGAGGCCTATGAATTGTCCGCACCACATGATGATATATTCAAACAAGATGCATTCTTATAGAGATTTACCTATCAGAATAGGTGAGATTGCGAGGGATTGCAGATTTGAGGCAAGTGGAACTCTGAAAGGAATTGAAAGGGTTAGAACGTTCTGTCAGAATGATGCTCACTTGTTCTTAACTCCTGAGCAAATAGCTGATGAATTCAAGAGAGTTGTTAATTTAATATTAGAAGTATATAAAGATTTGAATATAAAGAATTATCATTTTGAGCTTTCTTTGAGGGATCCAGAAGATAAGGTGAAGTATCATCCCGATGACGAAATGTGGGATAATGCTGAGGCGAAATTGAGACAGGTTTTGAAGGATATAAAGATAGATTATGTTGAAAAGATAGGTGAGGCGGCGTTTTATGGTCCGAAGTTAGATGTTCAAGTTAAGCCAGCGGTCGGTAACGAATATACGTTGTCCACGTGTCAGCTTGATTTTTGTCTTCCTGCAAAGTTTGATCTGAAGTATGTTGATTCGAACGGTGAAAAGAAGACGCCTGTTGTAATTCATAGGGCGGTTTTCGGAAGCATAGATCGTTTTATTGCGTACTATTTAGAAGAGACAAAAGGTGCACTTCCGGTATGGCTTGCGCCTACTCAGGTCAAGATAATCCCGATTACTGATCAACAGTTGGATTATGCGCAAGAGGTATGTAATACACTTCTCGAAAAGGGTATAAGGGTTAAAATTGATGCAAGATCAGAGAAGATGGGATATAAAATTCGTGCTGCACAGGAGGAAAAAATTCCTTATATGTTGGTTTTGGGCAAAAAAGAGGCTGAGAACTCTGAATTATCAGTTCGTCATAGAAGTCGTGGAGACGTCGGAGTTATGTCGATTAAAAAGTTCATATCTTCCATTACTGAGGAGATAAAAGCAAAGACATATGGTGTCTAAGAATGAGGGTAATATATTCACTCCGCTTATAAACGTGGTATAGTAGCATCTTGTGGAAAAATCATCGTTCTTATACAGGAACAAGAAAATGAGATTAAGCATGATAAATCCGAAGGATAACTCGGATTTATTTCTTTCTCAATTTTTTGATTTCATTCATAATAATTTCAGAAGCTTTTCTTACATCTTCGTACGAATCACACGATAGATTCATCTTTGATAGGTATATCGGTTTTCCAAAAACAATATTTGTTTTTTGAAGCATCTTGACTCTAATACTTTTTGAAGGAGTAATGCAAACTGGGATTATCGGGCACTTTGTATTAAGAGATATGACAGCAGCTCCGCTTTTAGGTCTTAGAAATTTTCCCGTCTTACTTCTCGTCCCTTCAATGAATATGCCTAAAACTTCTTTTTTTAGCACAACTTCTTCTGAATTTATCACAGCATTAATATCCCTCTTGCCACGCCTGACAGGAATTGCGCCAAATGATTCTAGAATATTTCCAAATATCTTGTACTTAAACAATTCCGACTTAGCCATAAAATAGATTTTCTTCCCAACAGAGATATGTAAGAATATTGCGTCCATATTCGAAACGTGATTAGAACAAATAATAAATCCATTATTCATCATTTTTAAATTTTCTATCCCTAAAATTCTGTATGGAAAAAAGATTTTTGTAAAGAGTTTAACCAAATAAAAACAAAATTTATATATCAATTTATCACTTTCTTTATCTCAAACATCAAAAATTCTATAACCTCGTCAATTGTTTTGCCAGTTGTATCAAAAAATATAGCATCTTTCGAGACTTCAAGAGGAGAATTTGCCCTATCCAAATCGTTACGATCACGCATTCTGATTGATGACAAAATTTCATCATACTGACATTCTACATTTTTAGATTTGAGTTGCTTAAAACGACGCATTGCACGCTCTTCGAGTGAAGCCGTCAAAAAGAACTTGACATTCGCACTAGGTAAAACAACGGTTGCAATATCACGACCATCCATAATTACGTTATTAGATTTTGCGATTCCTCGTTGAATTGGAAGAAGAAAATTTCTAACACACCTGAATTGTGATATCTTCGCGGCTATTTTAGAAATTTCGTCACTCCTCAACTTATCAGAAACATCAACGCCACCAAGAAGCATTTTTTGCCTATTATCATCAAATTTCACATCTATAAAAACGTTATTCAATTTACTGCAAACAAATGTTTCGTCTAATCTATCTTTTTTATTTTTAAAATAAAATGCAACAGTCCTATATATCGCCCCAGTATCGACGTGAATAAAATTCAGTTTGTCTGCTAAAATATCCGAAACATCGCTTTTGCCGGCACCCGCTGGACCATCGATAGCTATAGATTTAAACATATCAACCTCATTACATATGTTCAGGAGCATCAACCTTTATGATATCCAATACACTTTTCATAACGATTAAAGTCTTCGAACACAAAAAACATCTCGCGTTTCGCAAAGAAAGATCTTCACAATTGACTTTTTCGCTATTGTAAAATTTATGAAAAATAGAAGCAAGTTTTACAACATATCTAACAATTCGCGTAGAATCAAGCAACCTAGCAGACTCCTTAACTTCCAATGGAAACTCAGAAAGTGCAAATATCAAATTTTTTTCCGATTCAGAACACAATAAGTCTAAATTCAATTTATCAAAACTAACGTTCGACATCTTGCCTAGTATGCTTTTTATCCTCGCATACGCATATTTCACATAATATGAAGGATTCGAACTATCATTCTTTACCGCCAAATCGATGTCAAAATCCATCGTAGAGTTCGCATCCTGCATGTTGAATATAAACCTCGCACAGTCTACATCAACTAATTTAATGAAGTCCTCAAGCGTTTCCGACTTCCCGCTTCTTTTACTCATCGAATCTACCTTACCATTTCTCATCAGACGCACAAATTGAGATACAATGAAAATCAAACGAGAATCGTCAATTCCAAAACATTTCATCGATGCTCGCATTCTTGGGATGTGTCCATGGTGATCGGCACCTAAAAAATCTATGCAAATATCATATTTTCTTTTTAAAAATTTATTTACATGATATGCAATATCCGCCGCAAAATACGTTGGAATTCCATTACTTCGCACAAGAACTTCATCTTTTTGACACCCAAAATCAGTTGCTCTAAACCACAAAGTCCCATCTTTAGTATAAGTTTCCCCAAGGTCTTTCATTTTCTGAATCGTTTCATCGACCTCACCAGACTCATACAGGTCGCTTTCGTGAAACCAACTATCATAAAAAATTTTGTAACTTTCTAGATTTGACTTAATCCTCCAAATGTTTTTAGGAAGTGCAAAAGCACATATGCGAGCCTCCAAATCAGATCGATCTTTTCTAACAAAAGAATCACCATGAATCTTCTCAAACTGAAATGCTAAATCCTTTATATCATCACCGTGATATCCATCTTCAGGAAACTTTTCGTCAGAATCAAAAATTTGTAGATACCTCGAAGCCAAAGACTCTGAAAATTTTTTTATTTGGTTTCCCGCGTCATTTATATAAAACTCCTTACAGACATCATATCCAGCATATTTAAGTACCTCTGAAAGAGAATCGCCAAGAGCTCCCAGGCGAGCATTTCCCATATGCATAGGACCGGTTGGATTTGATGAAACGAATTCAACCAAAACCCTTTTCCCCTCTCCATAATCCAGTTTTCCATAGTTGCTATCAACACAAAATACAACATCGGAGAAAAACTTTTGACTTAAAAAGAAGTTTATGAACCCATGTCCTGCAACCTCACACCTCGAAACATACTCACTTGAGGGCAAATTGGAAACTATCAGCTTGGCAATCTCAACGGGAGGTTTTTTAAATAGCTTTGCACATACCATCGAAATATTAGTGGAAAGCTCACCATGTATACTCTGTGCAGGAATCTCAACATTTACGTCGGGAAGAGCAAAATCTAAAGACAAAAAATCCCTCGATTTTGCAACCGCCTTAGATATATCACTCTTAAGTTTTTCTATCAAAATAAGAAGATTCAATTACCTCACCACAAAATTAACTAATTTATTTGAAACGCAAATCTCCTTGATTATAGTCTTTCCTTTCATGAAATCAACTACCTTTTCGTTATTTTTACAAATTTCTATCAATTTTTTATCAGGCACCTCAGAGTCAATATTGAATTTCACTTTGACCTTTCCGTTTATCTGAACAACTATTTCATGTTCCGAAAAGTTTATAAATTTTTTGTCAAATTCAGGCCACTTAGAAAAAATTATGTTTTCCTCAAAGCCCATCAAAAACCACATCTCAGAAGATATGTGAGGTGCAAACGGGTTCAGCAAGGTAGTTAAAATTTTCATCTCACACTTAGATATACTCCCAAAATCTTTGACTCTGCTCACTAAATCCATCATAGAAGATATCGCTGTGTTGAACTTCAGATTTTCAATATCCTCACTAACTTTTTTTATAGCTCTATTGAAGTAAGTCTTTAATTCATCGCGAACCATATTCCCTTCTACTACGATATTTTGCAAATTCCAATATTTTTCTAAGAATCTTTTACATCCAACAATTCCTTTAGGATCCCACGGTGCACTTTTTTCGAAGTCTCCCATAAACATCTCATAAAGACGCGTAACATCTGCACCATACTCGTCTACGACATCATTGGGGTTCACTACGTTTCCTCGAGATTTACTCATTTTTTCGCCATTCGAACCTAAGATAATTCCATGACTTGTTCTCTTAGCATAAGGTTCGGAAAATTTTACTACTCCAATATCGTACAAAAACTTATGCCAGAATCTACTATACAGCAAATGAAGAGTCGTATGCTCCATTCCGCCGTTATACCAATCGACTGGCATCCAATAATCAAGAGATTCTTTAGAAGCGAGTACATTTGAGTTCGAAGGATCAATGTACCTCAAAAAGTACCAAGAAGATCCCGCCCATTGAGGCATAGTATCAGTTTCGCGAGTTGCATTTCCTCCACACTTTGGACATTTTGTATGAATCCAATCAGTTAAGCAAAGAGGAGATTCACCCGTATCTGAAGTTCTAAATTCTTCAAGGTCAGGTAAAACAAGAGGCAAATTTTTATCTAAAACCATACCGCACTTTTCACAATGAATAATCGGAATAGGTTCACCCCAATATCGCTGACGAGAAAAAATCCAATCTCTGAGTTTAAAACTCACATGACGCTCGCCAATTTTATGCTCAGTAATATAATCTAAAACTTTTTCTCTAGCAGATTTCACATCTAAACCATTTAAAAACTCCGAATTTATCATTTCAGATTTTCCCGTTTCAGAATCTTCATTGATGACCGATATAAAATCGATTTTATACTTCTGAACAAAATCGAAATCTCTATCATCGTGGGCCGGAACTGCCATAACTATTCCTGTTCCATGATCTACCAAAACATAATCGGAGACAAAAATGGGAACATTTTTCCCATTTATTGGATTTTTAGCGGTAATTCCAAGAATTTTGACACCCGTTTTGACGTCAGTGCGCTCTTCCTTTTTCTTCTTAGAAGCCTCTGCCCTATACCTCATAACCTCATCAATATTCTTTATATTTTTTGCATATTTATCAATAAATTTATGTTCGGGAGCAAAAATCACATGAGAGACCCCGAATATTGTCTCTGGGCGAGTTGTAAAAACATCAAAATTTTCACCAACACTCGAGCCAAAAGAAATTCTAGCGCCCTCAGAACGTCCTATCCAATTTTCTTGTTGTTGCTTAACCCTAGTTGGATAATCAACCAATTTTAGGTCGTCAATAAGACGTTGCGCATATTTTGTTATTTTTAAAATCCACTGTTTTTTTCTCTTTTGAACTACTTCTGCGCCACATCTTTCACAAACTCCATTAACGACTTCCTCATTTGCAAGAACACATTTACAAGAAGTACACCAATTTACGCTAGAATCCTCTTTAGTTGCCAATCCTTTTTCAAACAGACGCGAGAAAATCCATTGAGTCCATTTGTAGTAAGAGGGATCAGTTGTATTAACCTCTCGTTTCCAATCAAAAGAAAGTCCCACACGCTTGAGTTGTGCTTTAAATCTTGCAACATTCTTCTCAGTTATTACCTTGGGATGTACATTATGTTTTAATGCAAAATTTTCAGCGGGAAGTCCAAAAGCATCCCACCCCATAGGATATAGAACATTGTACCCTTGCATTCTTCTTTTTCTTGCGACGATATCCAAAGCAACATAGCTTCTAAGATGTCCAACATGCAGCCCCTCACCAGAAGGGTAAGGAAACTCGACCAATACGTAGTACTTCTTTTTGTTTGAGACACTCTCAGCATGAAAATCATCCGAATTTTCCCATATATTCTGCCATTTGGATTCTATTTTATTGAAATCATATTTGTTTCCCATTGTGTTCACCTCATATCACATATTGATTTAAATTCAAATCTCAAATTTTCCGTTTATTAAACTTCATGCATCCATCACCAGAGATGCACGAGTCGAGAACTCACACCAGACAAAATAATCATATGTAGACGATTTGTATCAACGATTTCGTAAACATCTAGTAATAAATATCCTTTCAATCAAATAGCTCCGTATAAATTATCTTCTAAACTTATCACCATTATAGGTCAAGAATTAGTGCTTTTCAATATCTTATTTTGGGGGCCCATTGCTAAAAGTGCAAAGAAGAGAAATAATCACGGTATAAAAACAATAAAAGGTAGTAAACAATCATATTTAAACTTTCAGACCAGCAATAAGTTTTGCGAGCAAATCGTACAAGATAATGGAGAAGAAGTCAGTTTATATGTTTAACAGCATAAGTATTGAATTTGCCGATCAGATGTTTGTTTTGGGGTATGGTATCGTGTGCTGGAGATTTACCTTTAGCATAAAACTTAACTTCAATATGAGAATATTTTCACAAAGTTCCCCAAAGCTTTTAGAACTACGGTCGCCCACGAAGAAGTCAACAAGCCTTTTAGTTTTTCTGTTCATTGCTGTCCAAAGCCATATTTTTTTTAGTTTATGCATGTTTCGTCAAGTTCTAAAATATCTACTTGCTTATTTTTTGTGGGATATTCTCGATCTTAGAAGCTAATTGCTTGATCCAATTAGCAACAGATACGTGACTAACATGCATTAATCTTTCTATTCTTCTAAAACCGTTTCCTTCAAGATAATACTTAATTGCTTGTAATTTGACATAATCCGGGCAACCACGATGTCCTCCGGTATAATTGCATCCACAAGATTTACATCTTTGCTTACCCTCGTGAAATCCACTTTTTGTTTCTTCTCTTTTTCCACATTTTATTTCGTTTTCCATATTTTTTCTTTATCGTTTGTATCTTGTTTTTGCGATGCCAACTTTTTTTGATAGTTGACATTTTTTTAATACTAGTAGATAATCCAACACGTAGGTTGGCGAATTGCTTGCGTCATGAGATCAACAAAGAGGATGTTTTATTGGAAAAAGAAGAGTTTGATTCAAAGTTTAAAAAGTTGATTGAGCTTTTGATGACTGATACTGAAATATGTGATAAATTTGTGCAGTTCCCCACAATTTCTGGTTCCTATCGTTTTGTTTGTTCCTTAGTGGGAGAGTTGGACTTGGAAATGTACGAAAAAGCAATAAAAGATTTTATAGGTGACTCTGATCTTTCTGAGGTCTCTGGCGGAAATGGAATTAGCAATTACAACGAGCTTTTTGTTGATAATTTAGTTAAGTGAGGTGTCAATATGGCAAAATGTGATTTTTGTGGTAAGCATCTTTGTTTTGGAATCAAGATCTCGCACTCTCATCGGCGTTCTAACAGAATGTGGAAGCCAAACGTGAGGGTAGCTCATGTGGTAGTGGCAAATGGCGCTAAAAAGAAAATTCATGCTTGTACCAGATGCATAAGATCCGGAAGGTTGAGTGTTTGTTGTTGAAGCTGGGTGATTCATTAGAGCTTCTTTCGGGTTTTTCGAGATTTTTTGTTCCGGGACACAAGGGAAAATTGTTTTCTCATGATGCCACGGAGCTTGATTGTACGGATGATTTGTATTCTTCGTGTGGGACTATAAGAAACTTAGAGAGTGCTGTTTCAGAGTTTTATGGTTCTGGGTTTTCTTGTTTTAGTACCACAGGGAATACGCTTTGCATACAGTCGATTCTTCGTATGGCTTTCTTATACGGTGATCTTGTTGTTGTACCAAGAAATGTTCATAAATCTGTAGTTTATGCTATGGCACTTTTGAATATACGACCTTTATGGGTGGATGTTTGCCCAAATAGAAATGCACAAGTTGACGAAATTATTAAAAAAATTGCTTCTAATCCAGGAGCAAAGGGTGTTTTTCTAACTTCTCCTGATTATTTTGGTAGAATGGTTGATATTTCATCAATAAGAAAATCATGTGAACTGCCTATCCTAGTAGATAATGCACATGGTTCTCATTTGATTTTTTTTGGTATGCACCCTCTAGATTTTGGAGCCGATTTTTCTGCAGATTCTGCGCATAAAACTCTTCCTGTCCTGACTGGTGGAGCTTGGTTTCATGTGGGGAAAAAATGTGCAAAAAAATATGGTTTTGAATTTGAAGATTTAAAACAATCAGAGGAAGTATTTGCATCGACTAGTCCTTCGTTTCTTATACTAGAATCTCTTGAAAATTGTACGTATTGGATGAAATGTAACGGAAAAAAAGAGTTTAACGCATTAAGGGATAGGGTTTTGAAACTAAAGAAGAAATTTCCGGAATTTTTCGATGAAAATGTTGATGATCCAACTAGAATATGCATTAATACTAATAAAATCGGATATTCGCGCGATGAATTTATTAAACATATGCTTGAGTTCAAAATAAAGCATGAATTCTCTACGGACTCAAGAGCAGTATTGATACCATCGCCTTTTAATTCTCAGGAAGATTGGGAACGCTTGGAATCTTGTTTTAATAACATTTCTCCAAAAAAAAAAATCGAAACTGTATACGAGAAAAGCGAAAAACACGAAGTTAAAATGTCTCTTCATGAAGCTATTAATTCGAAAACAGAGAGAATTGCAGTAAGTAAATGTATGGGGCGAATTTGTGCACAAGTAATTTTTAAGTGTCCTCCGGGGGTTGCACATATTGTCCCAGGGGAAGTTATCAATCCTCAGGATATTAAACTTGTGAAAGATCTTGGAATTAAAACTTTGAATGTTGTAAAAGGCTCGACAACCACTTTAGGCTATGGTACAATCTAGGCTAAGCTAAGCTTGGCTAAGCTGAATTGGAATAAGGGAGGTTGTGTTGTGAAAAATGGTAATAGATTATTGTCTTTGTTGATGGTGGCGCTAAGTTCGGTTCCGCCTGCAATGGCAGTTAAAAGGATGCGATTGCCAGGTCAAAAGCCAAGTTTTTCGAATGCGCGGGGCTTTAAGCGTACTGGCAGGGCTGCAGGCTCTAAGGGCATTGGAAAATCTGGAAAAAATACGGTTGATGACAAGAGTTCACCAAAGATGTCGTTCGTCATTAATGATCAGGGCGAAGAAAAGGTGATGAGGGAAGAGAAGTGGTCGACTGAAAAAAAAGGGACTGCGGTGGGTTTGTCGTCAAGCGTTGGTGTTGTGGCTACTGTGGGTGCAATT
Organism: uncultured Clostridia bacterium; assembly: GCA_947165155.1. GTDB lineage: Bacteria > Bacillota > Clostridia > Oscillospirales > Acutalibacteraceae > Improbicoccus. The sequence goes on from CAMUZI010000031.1 coordinate 12,726, forward strand.
ACAAAGACTATTGTTGAGGGAAAACGTTGGAATAAATTTGTCGACCATGATGCAAAATGTGTAGCAAATCCGGGTTGGGTTTCTTCCGACCTTTTTAGTTATAATAAGAACAAGAATGTTTTTTACTTGAACGTTCCAGGCTCATATGAATTTTCAAACGGTGTTTCTTCGCGCAAATTCAAATATGAGTATTTTTACCTTGTGGATAAAGATGGAAATTTGAAGTTGGCTTATCGAAGGACTGGTGTTGGTAGCGCATACACTAAAGTTGATGCTGAGGCGGAGACGTTAAAGCGGAGTGTTTTAAGTAAGGCTATTAAGAGAAATGGTAAATTAAAAAATGGGAAAAATGCGGTAGCGTTAAAAAAATGCTTGGTTGATAAACTGGCGGGTAGTGTAGCGTGGAAAGAGGGGGTGGTGTTTCGTAGAGGTTTGGCAAAAGATGTTATAAAGCGTGAAATTCCAGAGGTGTTAGGTGGAACGTATATAATAATATAAGTAAGAGTAATATGCTTAGTTTGAAAGGTGGTGATTTATTTTGAATGAGATAGAGAGTAGTGCTGATATGATGAATAGTGATTATCCGACTACACAGTTTTCTAATACTATGCCAGAAGTTGCGGAGGACGATTATTATTCGCTAACTGACAAGGAAATAGCAGAATTGAAGGAAAAGGGATATACAATTATCGAGTGAGTTGATTGTTTGGTGTTATTTTTGAGAATGAATACGGCATTATGATTATCGGGATTGACAAATAGTTTTTATGGAGGTGAGTGAATTGGAGATAGAAGAACACCCAATGAATATTTTTGATAATAATGAACCAGACTATAGCCTTGTGGGGTACATTGAGGTAAAAGAAGGTTTTGACATGAGTAGCTTAAACAATA
>CAMUZI010000032.1 GCA_947165155.1 uncultured Clostridia bacterium
GAAGAACCAAAAAATGTTTGTATTTATGAGTCGCATTTGAGAAGTTTGCACAATAAATTATTCGGTAGTAAGACTTAACAAGAGTTGCATTCTGTCTTGAGAAACGTTTTTCAAACTATTCGTTCGGAACTCTTTCAAATTCTTTAGTTAAGAAATTTATCGTGAGTGATAAGGGCTATTAAAGAGTCAGAAGAACCAAAAAATGTTTGTATTTATGAGTCGCATTTGAGAAGTTTGCACAATAGATTGCTCGGTGGTGAGACTTGACATTTGGTTTTGTGATATAATAGGTATGTACTCTATTTTTTTGGGTGCATACTTTGGTGTATATACAAATCGGTGTTTGAGTATAAAATAAAATATTTGAATTGGGGGGATGTAATTTGGAAACTTTATTAGATAATTTAGAAAACAGTGATTCTTCACTTCGATCATCAATTTCTATCCCCGTGATTGCCTTGCGTGGGATGGTCATGTTCCCAAATATGGTTTTGCATTTCGATGTTAGAAGAGAAAAATCTGTTCTAGCTTTGGAAAATGCTCTAAATGGGGATCAAAACGTCTTTGTGGTAGCGCAAAAAGAAATAAAAAAAGATGAGCCATCTAAGGAGGATATTTTTCAAATCGGAATAATTTCTAAAGTTAGACAAATAGTTCGTCAAACAGGTGGTACAATGCGCGCTCTTGTTGAGGGGGGCCAAAGAGGAAAGATTGTATCATTCGATTTTTTGGATCCCTTTATGAGAGCTAATATACAAATTATTCCAGAAATTATTGAGTCTAATCCAAAGAGTATAGAATCCACGGCACTCGAACGAAAAGCAAAAGATATGTTCATAGAATATCTCAATTTGTCTCCTAAGGTCTCTCCCGATGTTCTTATTGCTGTTCATGCGATTAAAAACCTGGGGCAAATAGCTGATTTTATATCTTCAAATCTCCCTTTAGAGTATGAAGATAAACAGAAAGTACTAGAGGAAATTAGGGAAAATGAGCGCTTAGAGATGGTTATAAAGTATCTTGCAAAAGAGTTAGATATCTTAAAAATGGAAAATAAACTTGCAAATCAGCTCAAAAGTAGTATGGATCAGCGTCAGAAAGAGTATCTCTTAAGGGAGCAAATGAAAGTTATCTCCGAAGAACTTGGCGAAGAAGATGATCCGAGAGCGGAGGCTAGAAAGTATTTAAAAAAATTGAATGCTCTTAAGCTTAGCAAATCAAATACTGATAAGTTAAAAGAAGAAATTACACGGTTTTCTAAAATGCCTTACTCTGCTGGAGAATCAAGTATCCTTAGATCGTATCTTGATTTTTGTTTGAATCTTCCTTGGAATAAACTTTCAAAAGAAAATTATGATATTTTAAAAGCAGAAGAAGTTTTAAATAAAGGACATTATGGGCTGAATGACGTAAAAGAACATATAATTGAGTTTTTGTCTGCTAAAAAATTATCTAAAAAATCAGATAGTCATATTATGTGTCTTGTTGGACCTCCTGGAGTTGGAAAAACTTCGATAGTGAAATCGCTAGCGAAAGCGATGGGAAAAAAGTATATGCGTATCTCTCTTGGGGGGGTTAACGACGAAGCTGAAATAAGAGGACACAGAAAAACATACATGGGTGCTATGCCAGGAAGAATAATTAGTGCTATAAACAAAGCAGGAGTTAGAAATCCTATAATACTTCTTGATGAAATTGATAAGGTTTCAAAAGATTATCATGGTGATCCTGCATCTGCGCTTTTAGAGGTATTAGATTCTGAACAAAACAAAGAATTTAATGATCACTTTTTGGATTTGGATTTCGACTTAAGTGATGTGTTTTTTGTTTGCACGGCAAATGATGTTTCGCAAATTCCGGCTCCTTTATTCGATAGAATGGAAATAATAAATCTTTATAGTTATACGTACGAAGAAAAATTTAAAATCTGCACTCGATATTTGATTCCTAAGCAATTAAAGAAAAATGGACTTAATAATAAAACATTTCATATAAAAGAATCTTCAGTTCGTCTTCTTATCGATGGGTATACTCGCGAGGCAGGTGTTAGAGAGTTAGATCGTAAAATATCATCTCTTATGAGAAAGGCCGCGAAATTGATAGTTACCGGGAAGAAAAAAAGGGTAATCATTGATGATAAGACGTTAGAGAAAATGTTGGGACCTAGAAAGTATAAAAAAGACGATATATCAAAAGAAGGCGAAGTTGGAATTGTTAGAGGATTAGCGTGGACTTCAGTTGGTGGAGATACTTTACCAATTGAGGTTTCTCTGATGAAAGGGAAAGGGAAGGTGCAAATAACTGGCTCGCTTGGAGATGTAATGAAAGAATCGGCGCAACTAGCGGTGAGTTATATTAGGAGTAACTCAAAAAAATTGGGAATAAAAGATGATTTTTATAAAACTATGGATATTCACATTCATGCACCAGAAGGAGCTGTTCCTAAAGATGGGCCATCGGCTGGAGTTACAATGACTACCGCACTTGTTTCTGCACTGAGTAAGACTCCCGTAAAGCAAGATGTTGCTATGACTGGCGAGATAACATTAAAGGGTAGAGTTCTGCCAATTGGAGGTCTAAGAGAAAAAACAATGGCAGCATACAAGGCAGGAGTTAAAACTGTTATAATTCCCGCGGGAAATGAATGTGATATACAAAAACTAGATGATGTAGTCAAAGAAAATATGAAATTTGTAACTGCTGAAAATCTTGATACAGTATTAGATAACGCCCTGCAACATTGAATATAAACCCCATTGATATCTCACGTTTATATCGTGGGATGTTTTTATTTTATAGTGCCGAAAAAAACATATATATAATGCAGATTTATTAGTGAAGAATCAAAATCGTAGATTACGCTATTTTAGGTATTTTTTATTGAGTTGAACTTTTATTCTAATTAATTGATTTACTTTTAGCAATGCTTTCTTTTATCATAAATAAACAATTTAAACTATTGATTTGACTTTTTTTTATTAAATGATTATAATTAATGTGTCAAACACGACCTGGGAGATCACTTTTGGAGGTGTTGTTATTATGAGCAAGAAGAAAAAATTTTTGTCATTGTTGATGGGTGCTATTAGTTCTCTTTCGATTGTTGGTGCAAAAGGTAAAAAATCTGAAGTCAAAGGAACGGATAAAAGTATTTCTGTTTCTACATCACAATCAAAAAATATGGGAAAAACTAATGGTAAGAGTGAAAATAAAAATACTAAAAAATCTAAAATCTCACTTAACGATACATTAGCTAAAAGAATAAGGAGCGAAATTTTGCCTAATTGGAAAAATCTTTCTTATTTGGAAAACCAAGATGATGCTAAGATTTTTTCTGAAATGTTCGGAGACAAAAAATTTAAGGAAGCTTTTGTTCGTTTTGCAAGAAAAAAAGATTTTAATAGTGCCTCTAAATTAATTATCCAGAAATTTAATTCACTATACATCGAACAAGTTATTTCGGATTTGAAGCAAACTGTTAATAATGTTACTTATGGTTTTATAAACCGCTGGAAAGCGAGTGGATGTTGTGTATCTCTTAATGAATCAGAAAATCGTTTAGGTAAAAAATATTACTATGAACTTTCCGACTTACGTGATTTAAATAGTGAGGAGGCCGAATCAATTGTTCTAAGAACGGTTTTATCTCACCTGATGATTTCTAATTTTAGAAGACTAGAAGGTAAATCGGACAATGAAAAAAGTATGTCTGATCTAATGAAGCAGATCATTTTATCTGGATATGTCTCTCAGAATGATTCGCTTGATAATGTTTCAAAAAACTTGGCTAAAAAGATCGGTTTAATGATCGATAGATATAACAGTAAAGAAGAAAACGAAAAAATTAGTGTTTCTTGGCTTAAAAAGGCTATGTCAAGTGTTTCAAAAGATCGATTTGGTGATGGGTATTCGTGGTCTTGGTTTAGTAAGATTGGGCTCAAATCTAGACGATATTTTTTTCCTCTTTCTATTGCATTTCCGCACACTTTTGATGAAGAAAACAAATTAAATTTTGTCAAATAGCATAATTGTTTAAAATAAAGTATCTATAAGATTGAGCATTGAAAATTGTTAATATCTCACATTCACGATGTGAGATATTGTTTATATTGAAAATATTTAAATATTTAAATTATTATTTATGAAGGCATTACTAAAAGTGAATAGAAGCCTTTAAAATATTACTCTAAAAACGAAAGAACAAAGTTTACTTACCACCTTATTCCTGTTGTTTTTTTACTAGTTTACTCGAATTATTTTGCTTCATATATCTATTTTTAGCAATACCTTTTTTATTTTAACTCAAAAAAAATAAGAGTATATCATTAATTGTGATATATCCTAGCGCTGCGACAATTCAACGCAGTTAGTTTGTTTTTTTACTCTCAAAAAGGGGAAATTCCCCCTCTTAAATTATTCCTCGAAATGTGAATTGGTCATCGATGGATAAACTGAATTTTGATTTTTAAATTATCTTTCAAAACATTCGTAGAAGCAAAACAATAAGTTCTCATATTTAATTATCGTATAACTAATCCAGATTCAGTGTTTGTATGCTTGACTTTTATTTCATCTTTATTTAGAATAAGGAGCATGTTGTTTTTTGTGAAATCGACATGTTAATTCTTGAGTATGAGGTGGTACTATGAGCAATAGACATAATTTACGCAAAGGAGTTGCGACTCTTCTTTCGGTTCTTTCAGTTGGAGGTGCTGCAAGTGCGGAAAAAGGTTTGAGTAAGAGCCAGAATTTGAGGATTTCGAATAGTAATAAGGTAAATCTGAAAAAGGGTGGCGGTAAGAAAAAATTGAGCAGTAGTCAGAACTTCAGTAGTGAAAGGCCTAATTTGAGCAAGAGCAAGAAAGGAAATGCTCTTAACAAGAAAAATGCTCTTAACAAGAGCAATGTTGTATCTGAGGGGCCGAAGGTACAATTAAACGAAAATATGGGATATTTGGAGCATTTTAAGGCAGGAGCTAGTGATTTGTATAGTAGATATGGAAAATTGTCTAGAAGGCAACAAGTGATGGTAACGTGGGGTATTCTCGAGGGCATTTGCATTCTCGGTAATCATAAAGGGATCGGGGAAAATTTGTTTAACTTGATTTTTAATCGTTTTATAGAGATTTGGAGGGCGAGAATTTTTAAAAATGTTCCTGAAAAATTTGCTAATACGGTGTATGTTACTCAAGACCTAGCGGAGGATACTGTAATTGCAAATCTTGGCCCCGTCACAAGCATGTTTGCAAAATTTGCTTTTTACCTAAAAGATTCGTGGATTGATCCATTTGTTGCTTTGGTTAACGGTTTGATGGGTGTGAGTTTTGAGGAGATAGTAAAGGGGTTTAATGTGAACGGAGCTGCGGAGGATATTGGGGTTTTTTCGAAAATGAGCTTCAGGCAGTTTCAAGGTTTCATTGATAAGGGTCTGTATGGTAAAGCGCAACTCAAGGCCTTGTGGCATGCGATTGGTCGTAAGGGTTTTAAGACCAGCGCTCTCAATATGTGGTTTTATGACCTCGGTTGGAAAATACGTGGTGAAAAAGCGGCTCAAAACAAAATAAACTTAGACTCTACTACTGAGCTTTCTAGTACTGGCATCGGCGGCGGCGGCATCGGCGGCGGCGGCTAATGTTGAATGTTTTTTATTTAGTTCACTGTGTCAATTCGGCGCAGTTTTTTTATTTCAACCAAAAAAATAAAGTTAAATCGTATCTTCCTATTTTTGCTTCAAGTTGATGCGTTTATTTTTATTTTAACTCAAAAAAAACAAGAGTATATCATTGATTATGATATACCCCACGCTGCGACAATTCAACGCAGTTAGTTTGTTTTTTTAACTCTCAAAGAGGGGGAATTCCCCCTCTTAAATTATTCCTCGAAATGTGAATTGGTCATCGATGGATAAACTGAATTTTGATTTTTAAATTATCTTTCAAAACATTCGTAGAAGCAAAACAATAAGTTCTCATATTTAATTATCGTATAACTAATCCAGATTCAGTGTTTGTATGCTTGACTTTTATTTCATCTTTATTTAGAATAAGGAGCATGTTGTTTTTTGTGAAATCGACATGTTAATTCTTGAGTATGAGGTGGTACTATGAGCAATAGACATAATTTACGCAAAGGAGTTGCGACTCTTCTTTCGGTTCTTTCAGTTGGAGGTGCTGCAAGTGCGGAAGAAGGTTTGAGTAAGAGCCAGAATTTGAGGATTTCGAATAGTAGTAAGGTAAATCTGAAAAAGGATGGCGGTAAGAAAAAATTGAGCAGTAGTCAGAACTTCAGTAGTGCAAGGCCTAATTTGAGCAAGAAAGGAAATGCTCTTAACAAGAGCGATGTTGTATCTGAGGGGCCGAAGGTACAATTAAACGGAAATATGGGATATTTGGAGCATTTTAAGGCAGGAGCTAGTGATTTGTATAGTAGATATGGAAAATTGTCTAGAAGGCAACAAGTGATGGTAACGTGGGGTATTCTCGAGGGCATTTGCATTCTCGGTAATCATAAAGGGATCGTGGAAAATTTGTCTAACTTGATTTTTAGTCGTTTTGTAGAGATTTGGAGGTATAAAATTTTTAAAGATGTTCCTGAAGGAATTGTTAATACTGTGTATAATTATCAAGACTTTGCGGAGGATGTTGTAATTGCAAATCTTGGCCCCGTCACAAGCATGTTTGCAAAATTTGCGTTTTACCTAAAAGATTCGTGGATTGATCCATTTGTTGCTTTGGTTAAAGGTTTGCTGGGTATGCAACCTCGTGCGATATGCGACTTTATAAAGGGCGAAGAAGTTACAGAAAGTATGAACAAACTTGCTCGAATGAGCTTCAGGCAGTTTAAAGGTTTCATTGATGAGGGTATGTATGGTAAAACGCAACTCAAGGCCTTGTGGCATATGATTGGTTGTAAGGGTTTTAAGACCAGCCCTCTCAATATGTGGTTTTATAGTCTCGGTTGGCAAATACGTGGTAAAAAAGTTCCAATAGTTAAAAAAGTTAAAAAAGGTAAAAAAGGTAAAAAAGATAAAAAAGTTAAAAAATTTAATAAACCCTCTATTGAGTTTGATGAGGATGATTTTTATGATATTAATTCTACTTTTGACACCAGCGACCCCTTCAAATTCCACAACCCCCTCAACGAGGAGTGAATATTTTTTATTTAGTTCACTGCGTCAATTCGGCGCAGTTTTTTTATTTCAACCAAAAAAATAAAGTTAAATCGTATCTTCCTATTTTTGCTTCAAGTTGATGCGTTTATTTTTATTTTAACCAAAAAAAACAAGAGTATATCATTAATTATGATATACCCCACGCTGCATCAATTCGGCGCAGTTAGTTTGTTTCAACCAAAAAAATAAAGTTAAATCGTATCTTCCTATTTTTGCTTCAAATTGATGCGTTTATTTTTATTTTAACTCAAAAAAAACAAGAGTATATCATTAATTATGATATACCCCACGCTGCATCAATTCGACGCAGTTAGTTTGTTTTTTTAACTCTCAAAGAGGGGAAATCCCCCCTCTTAAATTATTCCTCGAAATGTGAATTGGTCATCGATCAGTAAATGAGAAATCATTCTCTTATAATCGTTCCACAACGAGTAAGCTATGCTCCTAGTCACGTTTCCGTTTATCGAATACATATTCTCACTACTTATATCGTTTCTTATCAATATGCAAAGAACATATTTATAGAAACTCAGTGCGGCCGCAGAGGCACATAAAATGCGGTCATGATCTTCCTCTATAACGCCCTCGCGCAATTTTGCCCTGAGCTCTATCATCGAATCTTCACATATATATCTCCAATTTTCCAAAGAATCTCCCGAAAGACCAGATAAATTAGAAAATTTTTCCAATATAGCATTTACAGTCATTTTGAACTTCTCCTCGAATTTCTAGAACTTACTTGATTTGAATAATCTAAACCTTTAACAGAACTGCTTAACATCTTAAAAAATGCAAATGTAAAAGAAATCGAGGAATTTTCGAGTTGTTTGTCAATAATTTTATTATAATCAACAACTAGATCACCCATCTGCATCATCTGGAACGCAAATGATTTGTCGAATCCCACAACCACATCATCATCCATACTGTTAGTACAAACTATTTTTGCTCCAAGGGGATTTATCAACTTTCCAGTTCCATGAAAATCTAAGCCCGCATTAGAGTCTCTAAATTCAGAAAGAGAAAGAATATCTTTAGCGGTCTTATATGAACAAAGAATCACATTCATGTTGTAAGGCTTCAGAATTTTCCACAAAGTTAGCATTGATTCATAAGTGAGTGATGTTGCTGTTGATCTGGAGTATGAACCCAACGCATTTACAAGTTCTTTCAATTGGTAACTTACAAATGACATTCCTATCCTGTGCAAAATAACAGATATAACCTCTAGATTTTGTAATCTTAATGCTTCATAAGAGGTTGAAATAACATGTCCATATTTTTTAAGTTTGATAGCACTAGTTTCATTTTTTATTGTTATCGTAGAAAGTGGATCAGCTTCGCTAACAACACTAGAAGAAACGCTTTCTGCGTTAGTCTGCAAAGGTCTGTAATCTACTCCGTTAGTTACTACTTTAGTCGATATAATCTCAGGAATGACGTTATTAATTTCCATTCCTTTTTTTATTCCGCGGGAGATAAACTCAGGAAACAAAACAGCAGATTCTGCACACTGAAAGAATTTGTCAACAATATCACATCCAGCGCCTGCAACCTTTATTCCGAATCTTTTGAGTTGTCTCTGATAAGCGTCAAGACCTTCTAATTCTGTTCCTCTGTAGTCATCTGAAGGATCTAAACTTTCCAACACACTAGTAAAACTCTTATCACATACTCCGTACATTCCTTTTTCCAATTTGATATTTTCAAAACTCATAATAAAACTCCTTTAAAATAAAATATGTTATTAAAAATCCAAACCTTGAATGTGATATTCACATAAGGCCTCGCGGTTAAAAAATTGCACAAACCATGATTCTATTTGAAACGTTGAAAATTAAATTATCGTTTAAAAGAAATCTAGGTTTAAAAGACAAACAATTTAATGCTCTGATTTAAATTTTGAACTCATAGTTAGAGTTAACTTTTTTTTGCGTCGGCAAAAACTGCACCCTTAAGGTATTATCAGAAAAACTACGCTTCATTTTTTCTAATTCATCAACATCAAGAGCGCTTATCATCTTACTTATTATCGAATTTTCAAGTTTAGGCCTCATGAACGAAAGACGCTTAGTAACATAGGTTTTTAAATTGTGTATATATTCTCTTCCTACGTTAAAATCGCACTCCATTTGAGAGATAACCCTATAAATTTTCTTCATTCCATTCTTGCTAGTTTCGTTTTTTATTTTCTTAATATCTTCATCAAGACTTTTTGCCCCATCGATATTTTTAGAAAAAGTCTTTATAACTCCGGCAGAAGCCTGCGACGGAATAGCAACAAATGACCACTCATAAGCGTCGATTGGATTATCCAAAATGGCATAGCATCTAGTTTCATTCCCCTCAATGTTATATTTTTCTCCCTTTCTATGGTTACAAAGTTTTATGTTTCTTCCGCAAATCGAACACATATTTTTCTCGATAAGGCACCTAATACTAACTTCTTTTTTAATTCCGGCGTCAATTTGAGAAATAAGTTCCTGACTACTTTTAGTTCGCGGAATATAAGCTTTAGCAACCAATCTAGAGTAGTTTTCACCCAAACTGTTTTTCTCTTTAAAGATTTCTGTCGAACATGAAAAGATTCTCGCAGATTGTTTTTCAGATTTAGCGTCATGATCTAAGATTCCAGTTTTACCTACGAACAGTTTCGCTAGCTTCTCAAGAGCTCGAACAGTAAACCTTTCATTTTCTCTATCTATTTCGTTATCACAAAGAACTACAGAAAACACATATATCTCATCTTTTTTCATCTCGCGTTTAGTAAATTTATTTATACGTTTAATATCGTCATCCGAAACATCATCGACTTCGGGAACGACAAATCCTTCTTTCATCCAAAACCTCCAATTTTTATTTTTAAAATAAGCACCTCTTTTAGAGGCAACAATTTAATAAAGTTCAACTTCTTTAAAGAAAACGATTTTCATTAATATGAATCTTTCATTTTCTGTTTAGAAAGTCGATTTTTAATTTCTATCTCTTCGTCTTTACTAAGAAAACGAATATTATCTATCCTAAAGTTATCCTTTAAATTCCATCCATAGAGTTTCAAACTTCTTTCAAAACAATAAGAACTCAAGATTTGTTCATCTTCTCTTTTGAAAGTTGATTCTTTAATTCTATTTCTTCAGCTCTAGCGTTAAGCAACCGAGTGTTAGCTAATCTAAGGTCATCTTTCAAATTAACGCTACACCAATTTATCTTGAAATCAGATTTTACTCCTTTAAATTCCATCCATATCTTACAAATTTTCCTTATGATTGGATTAAGAATTCTCCTGTAAGATTCGAGCTCGCTATTTAGAACCTCAAGTTGCTGAGTAGCCATAGATTCTGTAGTAGTCCAAGAAAGTCCCAGAAGAAACGGAGGAATAGAAAGTTTACTCACAATCTGTTCTAGTATCTGCCTAACGGGAACTTTACTATCTAGGATTTGATTATCTGCCCCGATGACTTTTATATCTACATCACCTACAGAAACAAAATCAGAGGGAACATCGCTTTTCATAGTCTTACTCCACTCTGTAGCAATTTGCTCAACGCGTTCCTTAGTATACATTTTTTCTCCAGAATCAGATGGAGGCTTATAAGTTACTGCGAATCTTGCATTTCCTACTCTATCCCAATTATTTCCCGTACTTGTAAATATCTTAAGAAGAATTCCACTCACGAACGGAAGTCCTTTCATTATCGAATTTCCATAAATTTTATCAGGTTCACTATTAAAAGAAGAAACAAGAATAAATTCGGGATTTTCTATAAGAGAAAGTTTACCTCCGGCCTTTTTGTAGACCATAAGTTCTAACGATTTCTGATCGCATTTGAGCTCAACATTTTTAAGAGATGTATTATAAAGAGCCTCAATTCTATCAAAATTTTCGTTCGGAACTATTTCACCTACTGCTGTTCCGTAAGTGAGGAGCTGATCAAGAAATAATAATAGAAAACTATCTATTCCAGAGGAACATACGCCCACCTTGACATCTTCCAGAAAGTTATTTATCTTATCGGTAAGCAATTCATCATCGCATTCGATTTTAAAGGTTCCTATCAGACGCACTAGTTTAGAGATAGAGGCGTCAATTATCGGAACGGCTTCTCTGAGTGAAGAATAAAGTCTAAATTTGAATCTCGAGAGTGGATTGTAGTTATCGATATCAATGAATGGATGGGCATTTCTCGTAGAAGTGGCAGTTTGAACCAAAATGTTGTTTGTAGTTTTTCTTTTAGAATTTTTCACATCGTACATCCTTTCATTTGTAGTTTTAAATCACGTAATTAAATGAGTTAAACGAAAGATACTATTAACAATTGTTGAAGTATTGTTGTTTGTAAGATTCTTGATATCATGGTTACTAGGTTTCCATTGATATTAATCGATGAAAATAACTCGCAATTATTTTCATAGTGTTGTCTTCAAAACGTTTGATATCATCTATTGCGTGACCGTTTTTAGTTTTAAAAGACCGAATCTTATCAAATTAAATATCTATCTGTTCAACGA
>CAMUZI010000033.1 GCA_947165155.1 uncultured Clostridia bacterium
CATCTTTCATTAAAACCTCCAAAAATGAAGTAGAGAAAAATCTCTACTCCGATCTGATACTGAATATAAATTTAAAAAACCTACTTTTCTGACGTATTTATCAAAAATTTTTTTAGACTGTTTCGAGTGATTTTCCCATTCATGAAAAAATCCTCAAATCTATTTAAATAACTCTTCATACTTTCACCATCACAATAGCAATCTTTTCCAAGTGGTGAGTTCAAATTTTTTATTCTCAGAAAATCACAGTACACTCCTTGATTTTCTGCCACACCATCGAGCCCATTCCAAGGCCAGACAGGGGATAAATTTCTTCGATCAATTGCTATTACCATACAATTCGATTCCAGAACAAGATTTGGAAATCTTGTCATTTTACTTACAATCTCACTCAAAAGATTAGCAACATTTATGACGCGCTCTTTTTTGAATTTATTATTCATACTTATACCATTTCTTGTGGCCAATATGCCACCAGCCACATTGGTTGCCAAAGCAGGGATTCCTAAACAAACTCCAGCACCTAATCCATGTGCTAACGCAGCAGGGTTACATCCAAATAAATTTGCCGCTTGTACAATAGCACCTTTCGTAAACACTCTAGTACCAACTTTCATAAAGCATTTTCCTGCCCCTTCCACGGTATGAAATATTTTATGAATCTTTCCAGGAACTTCTATAATCTTTGCGCCCTTTTCTATGGCACTTCTAATGAATATATCTGTACCAAACCCATGATTAAGTGTACCAACTTTGGCTATCGTGCTAACAGCTGGAGTTGCTATTGTGACAACCGCTATTACATCAAGTATAAACGAAATCGTACTTACAATAACAGCTGCCATTGCTGTTCCGGAAGTAAGAGGTAATTGTAAAAGCGAAGCGACAGCACCTTCTGCGATTACCTCATCTTCTTCGTCTAAAAATTTTGCAGCAATCTTAACTTCATCGGTGTTCTTCAAAACGCCTGCACACGCATCTATAAATTCAAGTGGCTTACCTTTGTAATTCTCCTTTGCTTTACCGCTATTTTGCTTTAGACACTCGAAAGTTACATCGAGTAAATTTAACATAGATTTCAAAAATTTATTTCCATCAGATAAGAGGGCAGGCATATTAAAAAGTTTTATCGTTCTCAATTCGTCATACCCAAAAAAATCTGGTTTTCTAGTATATATCGTTGGAACACCATTTCTTATCCCGGGAATATTGGAATCTGTATTTTTTTGATTTTTATCAACTGCTTTCCTAAATTTATCATACAAACTTGGATGTTCGGACATAGGATCTCCAGTCCCTGCGAGAGTTGAGTAATTCCCCAAAAATCCCATAATAATACTCAATGTTACACACAATCTTTTATTCTTTTTGATTGTTAACACAATTTACTCCTTATTAAAATTTTTATTGTAAAAATTGCTTTTGTTTTTATCCAGATTTGCTTTTTTTCTTTTATACTGCTCGTATCCTCCTTTGTAACCTATTTTTTTTAATTCGGTGTCAATTGCTCTAATAATATCCTTCTTAAGCCATTTGTTTTTGGGATCATCTAACATTGACAATATCTCACCTATTTTTCTAAGTTTGTCGTTTTTATTTAACCCAGAAATTTCATCTAGCATACTACAAATAGATGTAACATCGTACTCAAAAGGTTTTACTAGCATGCTAGATGATAAAATAACCCCAAAGAATACTAATATCGACACAAACGCTGTGATTAGCCCAGCTAAAAATAGCGACACTTTACAACATCACCTCACTTTTAGTGTAGTGGACTGATTGTATCTATGAATAGGGTAAAAATCAACAAAAATATTGTCGAAATTGGAAAGAATTCTCTACCACCTACTCCGATCTAGTTGTAAATGTAACCTCCGAACTCGATGAACTAACAGTAGTTCCCAAAGTTTGAGATGCAGTTATTGTGTATGATGTTACAGCTGATAGAGGCGTGGATAATCCCAGACATGGTATTACCCAAATCATCTTTATTGAATTTGGGATTTTGTTAAGCTTATTCATAAACTAACCGACATCAATTGTAACCAATCTCTTTCATTGCATATTCACACTGTTCTTGTGTAAATCCTTCAAATTTTAATAGTTCAATTAAACCAGAGCGAGAATATCCTGAATATTTTAAATGAGACTTGGCTGTTTTTAATGCTTCCTCGTTCCAATTAGCTCCACAGTTATTAACAGCATATTCTGCCTCCTCTGACGAAAATTTTTCAAATTCCAATAGTTCAATTAAACCAGAGCGAGAATATCCTGAATATTTTAAATGAGACTTGGCTTTTTTTAATGCCTGCTCATTCCAATCAGCACCACAGTTATTAACAGCATACTCTGCATCTTCTGACGAAAACTTTTCAAATTTCAATTGTTCAATTAAACCAGAACGAGAAAATCCTGAATATTCTAAATATGACTTAGCTTTTTTGAGAGCATTTTGCTGACCCAAGGTCAAGTTTGTGGGCATATCTGATTTAACAATATCGGAACTCGATGTATTTGAACCTTTAGAACTTGTATTTGAATTTTGTGATAATTGCTCTAAATTACTTGTTGACTTAAAATTTTCAGGAAAATTATTTAAAATAACACTATTGATTTTTGATCCAATGCAAATTGTAATCACACTTAGAATCATCCCAGTTATAGCTAATGCACAACTTCTGCATCTTTTATTTAAAAATTTTACTATAGAGCATATTCCAATTATAAGTCCAGATATAGCAATTATCATTGAAATTATATTAAGTAATGGAATCCAACAGCCAATCAAAGCCAACATTCCCGTAATTAACGTAACAATTCCAAATGTGTCATTACCAGTTATTTCCTGTTTCAAATTATCTTCACCCATACATATACCTCCTAATTTTATTAATTACAATATAATTTTAAAATTATATTGCATATTATATTAAAAAAATATTTTTTTGTCAAATTTATTGAAACTAATATTTTTAAATCTTAAAATTATTTTTACAAAATCAAAAATACTCTTAATCTCATCGATAGATTTAACTCCAAGTTCGCTAAAAATAGCCTTTTCAGCTTTATTTTTGATTCGTTCCTCACGTTCTTTTCGATAATCAAAAGATTGTTTTGTATCTTCAACTTCGGTAATTTCTTCGCTCATATAATCTCCTTTTTTTAACGAGGTAGTTCCTCGAATTGACTGTTTTTTAAAAGGGCAGTTCCTTTGGGATGTATTTAAAGTGTATATCTGCACTAAACTGTTTTAACGAGATTATCCAGTTCCTCAAATATGAAAAATCTTCTCGAAGACGAAAAGACTTAGGTTTTTGTTCTATTTTGGTGAGTTCTCAAATTCTGTTGTTTACTAAATGCCTTGTATGCCTTATTCCACTTAGAAGACAAATATTTATATTTTCGATATTTTCTTTCAAGTTTAGATTTTTCATAGTTTTTAGCATTTTCAAGTGCAGTTTTGGTAGTCTGAGATAACCTCTTATATTTTCGAATATTTCTCTCAAAATATCGTTGTTTTTGATGATTTTCATACATTTCCTTGTTTTCCTCTAAATCATATTGTTTCAAGTTGTTAGTCATAGTTTCTGGGTTAAAAGGTATAAAGGTATGTCTACAGTTCCATCCACAAAGACCTCCACCAGTTCCATATCCTGTGCTTTTTACAAAATCTTTGTATTTCATAATAATCCTCGTTGAAAAGTATCTGATTCTTAATTAAAATGTCGAATGCATGATTCGTGTCGTGGGTTCATCAACTTTCAATTACCCTCTGTTTGAGGAGAAAGTAGGTGGTCAAATGATCGATCTTCTTTGGTTTTTATTTGCTGTATTCAAATTTGTTTACAATGAATGGAAACAATATAGAAATCGACGCCCACGAAGCAAGCGTGGACGTCGTTATAAGAAATAAAATATAACAATGAACTCGCGAACGAGTCATGCTTTTATTATACGTCTTTGAACGGATTTGTCAAATAAAACATCTTCATTCTCCTTACCATTAGTCGAAAAACAGCACCTCTAGCCCTTAAGAGCCCCTGCATCACGCAAAAACTTCGCAGCTGCTTCAATATTAGGATGCAATTTCCCTTCTTTCATTAACTCCTTTATATATGCAAAATAACCGTCTACATTTATAAAAAATTCGGTCATACTACGATTCTTCTGTATCCTACGCTCCATTGTATCACAGGAAGGGATCGGTATCTCCATTATAGCTCTTTCTAATCTTTCTGATCTTTCTAATTCTTTTTCACACCTATTTTTAATCTCTTGAATAATAGAAGGATCATTCCCCACTAGTGCGTTCAGAAATTTATCCTTAAATGTGCGATCAGTTGGGTGTTTTAGCATATATCTGTGGACGACCATTTCCAAGACCTTCATTTCGCCGTCTAGCTCGTATTCGTCATCCTTATCTCTTTTGAATGCTTCAGCCAATTCAGCATTATACTTCTTAGATACCTTATCTGCATGGGGAACCAATACAGCAATACTAACACCAGCTACAGCAACAACTCCAGCTATAAATATCGCTAATGGATCAACCATAGTTATTCACCTACTTTCTTTATAAAAATCTTATTAAAGACCTCATCTACTTTTACTTTCCCTTTATCAATTGACTCCTTACAACCTTCAGTGAATTTCTCAAGTTTTTTCTTACTTTCGTCTTTCATACACAAATATTTATGTGCCTTTTCTAAACATTCCAATGCCCATTTTGATTTGCTGTCTTTAACCATTGGGCTCATAATACCTGGCACTTTTACGAATTTTAAAAATGATTTTTGAGGCTCGTTGTATCTATTTACCAAACATAATCCAGGAACCCAAGTATTTAAATTCCGCCTATCCAATGCACACACCAACATGTTAGACTTCAATATCTCGTCTTTTTGATTAACAATTTGATATGAAAGTTGTGATAATGCTTCAGCAATATTGTTAATTCTTTGCTTTCTTAATTGCACACTCAGATCAAATGTACCGTCGCTATTAAATGAATTTTTTGATCCTTTAGCAACATTATGCACAATTAATTTTTTGGTACCGGTGCAAACACCTTCACAAGCAAATATAACTGAACTTATAGCCATTCTCGCGACCGTTTCTTTAGCTATTTTTGACCCAATCGCTTCTACTAATTTAGGCGCAACTGTATGAATGCCATTTACTATTTTATATCCCGCAAGGCGAAAAGCATTTTTTTTAATTTCGCCTTCTGCTAATTTCTCCGCCATTTTTGCCGTCATTTTAGGAATAGCATGTTTAGACCACTGTTTAACTCCTTCTACGGTGCCTCTTTGTAATGCTACTGTGCCACCCAAACTAGCAAGTGACAGCGCAATTGAAATTACAAGAGTAGCAATGTCGACGATGTCTAATACTGTCCCAGCTATGCTGACTTCGAATTGCAAAGGATACTTAAATGCTGCACTTATTACTCCACATGCTATATCAATGCAATCTTTATTTTTATATATATCTGAGCCATACAATGCATTTCCAAGTCCGTGAATTGATGGTTTTAACGAAAGTTCCTGTGATAAATCTGCCAAAAAGTTATCTAATATTTGTTTCGGCTCGTTGCCATTAAATTTATATTCACCTTTTAATATTTCATCACAATAATCAGATATAATATCCCACATATCGGATTGTGCCTCACGATAACATGGAACGATACTATCGTGCTCTGACAATGCACTATAAATATTGTGAAGCGTTATATCTCTTAGTTCATCATAACCGAAAAAATCCGCTTTTTGTCTGTATTTTATTTCACATGCATTTTCAGATAAGTCAAGACTCTTAGCAAGCTTTTTTTCCTCAGCTATATACTTGCCAACTAGATCTGTATGTTCAGCCAAAGGATGCCCGTTCCCAGCGTACACATTGCCACCAAAAATCCCAAAATTAAAACTAATAACAAATGCCAATACTCTAGAGCTTTTCATAGCTCAACCTCCAAAATAATGTTTGTAGTCTTACAGTGTTAAAAATCAAGTGATATTACTATGACAAGGGAATAATCATAACCGGGAATATCGACCTAAAACAGCTCATAACCTCACCTCCAATGTAAACGAACAGCATTGTACAAATTTGAAAAAACTTTTTCCACACATAATGACGGTATTTATACATAATATTCCGCAAAACGACGAAAAAGTAATTATTTCAAACTTAAAAAATAGCGATTTAATATAATAATCTTTAAAAGACTACAAACTACGTGTGTTACAACACCACATCGCAATTATATACAATATGCACAATAAAATCAACTACTTTTTGTATAATTAAGAGTTAAGACACAACTTGCACCTCCTAGGCTTGATATAGCACTTCCAAAAGCATATGCAATTTTTCCACCACTATTGACTCTAAACCAATTCCAATGTTCAGTTAGTGCGGTTCCGTTTCCACGAACACTGTTAATCATAATTAAATTTCCACCACCACTTATAAATGAATATGCTGGATCTATAATCATGATAGATGCATTGCTTATACCTGTGTCGTATTCATAATAAGTATTTTCAACACCTGTAATCCACCAACTAATTGTTTTACGGTATAAAGTAGCGTTACTTATCCAATGACCTATAACCTTTTCCGAAGAACTTAAATCGATCAAATTATTAATATAACTTGTTGAATATACTGAACCACTGTAACTAGCAACATAAGAAGTGAAAATGGTTGGGATAGCATTTGTAACCGCATTCTGGGACATAACATTAGTCGTTGATGAACCAGTGCTTTGCACTACTGATGGAATTGTTGGTTTATTGGATAGATCGCTATACGAACCACTGGTAGCTACAGTAGCCAAGTTGGAAGAAGAGACAAAGTTACTATCATTCGTAAGATCGCTAGTTTTAGTTGGAATCGTCGGTTTATTTAATAAATCATTGTAAGAACCAGATGTTGCTACGGATGATAAGTTTGATGAATCAGCTTTGCTTGAAAGAACGGTTGTAACTGCATTTTGAGACATGACATCCGTTGTAGAAGATCCAGTAGTTTGCACAACTGACGGTATCACTGAGGGGATGCTTGGTTTGTCCAATAAGTCGTTATATGAACCCGAAATAGCAACTGTCGACAAATTGTTTACATCAGCCTTAGTACCAAGTGCAACAGTAACTGCATTCTGAGACATAACATCAGTTGTTGATGTACCAGTTTGATTGACAACGATTGTTTTATTTGCTTCTTGTTCGATATTTGCAAGTTTATTTTTATCAGAAGAGGTGTAATCTTCAGTTGATAGTCCCTTACCAGTAATCTTATCGACTTTATCACCTAATAGAGTATCTGTTTGAGTTTTGCTGTAGAAATTGGTTGATAAATCAGAGCTTGAAACGAAATTACTGTCATTCGTCAAATCACTGGTTTTGCTTGGAATACTTGGTAATCCTGATAAATTGCTATATTGACCACTTGTTGCAACCGTACTTAAATCGTTTTTGTTTACTTTTAAACTAAGTAAATTATCTGTTTGAGATTTATTGTAATAACTTCCAGATAAATCAGAATTTGAAATAAAGTTACTGTCGTTTGTTAAATCACTAGTCTTTGTGGGAATATTCGGTTTATTTGATAGATCAATGTATGAGCCAGAGTATGCAACATTTGATAAATCATTTAAATTTGCCTTTTGTGAAAGAAGGGAAGATACTGAATTTTGAGACATAACTTTGCTTGTACTTTGTCCAGTTTCTTGCACAACTTCTAGAATATTTAATTCACTTTTAGATATATTTACTTTGTTTTCAGAGTCAGGTGTAAGTTCGAAGTTATCGATTTTGAGACCTTGAATCCCAGCTTTACCGTCAATGACAGCTTGTAAAGTTGCATCAATTACTTGTCCTTGGAATCTCGATTTATACTTTGCCATTTTTCCTCCAAACTTGAAAGATGTTCTATAAATTGTTTTGCTTTTTTGAGTTTTATGTTTAATTCGGTTTCAACAGGATTAATTTCAGGAGCAATTTAATATTCAGCGACTTGAAATTTCGGAACAATTTTGGGTTTGATCTTTTCCTTCTTGAGTTTTGCTTTTATTTCTCTGAGTCTTTTTCGGTACATAAATTGTTGTTTTACAATTCTATCTCTATTTTTAATATAATAGTTGTGTTTATATATTTTAAACTTTTCTTTGTTAGCATTGTAATGTTTATCCCATAAAGCGCGTATGTGATCTCTGTTTTCTTTGTATTTTTGTCGCATTCTTTCTCGTCTTTTTACGATCTTTTCGTCTAAGATAAAATCATCTAATCTCTCATCTGTAGGGACTTCATCATAATCGAGAATACAATCATCAAATTTACAATTAAAACAATCACCGTCGCACTTTTGTTTAGACATTGAAACCTCAAAAAACAATATCTACAAAGTTTTGTAGACATCAAGTAAAGTTAGAAATTAATTGAAATATGAATGAGTTTATAGTAATATCGTTACCAGCGTAGCCTGGAAGTACGGGTTTATCATACTTCTTTCCGAGTTTATTTGGGACGGAGGTGATATATATGCTCGATGTTTTGATTAAAATATTGAAGATTATTCTTTTAATTTTTCAAATTATTAAGCAAAAGAAGAGTAACCGTGCTGACGACACGGTTATAATTATAATCATAAATTTATAAGATATAGCCCGTCACCAGGCTACGCTACCATTATACCACAAAAATCTTGGATGTCAAGTCGAAATTGGTTGAATTTTGGAAGCATAACCCTTCCAAGCTTCCTTGTATGCATCAACTGACTCTGCTGGAACGTAGATTGTTAAATTGTCAGTCGGGCCATTAAAAACATAATTGCCAAGTGTAGGTGGTACAGTGCTTAATAGTGTTAGACTTTCCAAGGTACCCCTGTAATTTTGAAAGGCAGCGTTCCCAATCTGAGTTATAGTGCTTGGAAGTGTCAGATTTGTAAGTGCTGTACAATTTGCAAAACAAGCATCTGGAATAATCGTAATGTTGTTTGATATTTTTACATTTGATAATGATATACAATCAAAAAAAAATGACGTTCCAATAGACGTAACACTATTTGGTATCTCAACGCTTGTTAGTGAAATACAACCAGAAAACACAGAATTCCCTATAGTTGTAACACTACTAGGGATTTTTATATTCCGAAGTGAACGACAGTCATTAAAAACTAAGTTTTCTATGGTCGTGACGCTATCTGGTATTTCAACGTCTGTTAACAAGGAACAGCTCAGAAAGGCACTAGTACTGATTGTAGTAATTCCGTCTAACATGTTCGCAGTTACTTCAGTTAAAGTATCGTCTACTATAGCCTTAAAGGCGCTATAATCCTTTTGAATTTTGTTTTGTAATATAACTTGTGACATAAAAACACCTCCTAAACAGCTAAACTCCATGTGGGAATAGCTTGGATTTTTGAAGCATAATCTGACCATCCAGAAGCATTTTTGTATGTTTCAACTGATTCGGATGGGACATATATGACTAAGTTTGCGTGTGTTCCACTAAAGGCATTACTCTTTAAAGTTGGTGGCGAATTAATTGGAATCGTTACACTTTCTAAAAGTGAACAATTAGCAAAAGCAGAACTACCAATACTATTAATACTAGGCATGCTCATATTGGTAAGTGCACTACATCCCTTAAAAACATCACTAGAAATATTAGTAATACTAGGTATATCTACATTAGCAAGTGATATGCAAGACTGAAAAGTACCATATGCTATAAAAGTTATACTGTTTGGAATGTTTATACTAGTAAGTGAAGTGCAACCTTCAAAAGCATACCAACCGATACTATTTAAACCATTTGGAAGATTTACAGCAGTAAGAGAAGTACAACCGTTAAAAGCATATCCGCTGATTTGTTTCACGCTACTTGGTATAGATATATTCTCAAGTGAAGTGCATCCCCTAAAAGCCTCTTCACCAATCTCTTTTAACCCTTCATTTAATGTAATATCAGTAAACGAATTCCTTTTACATACCATTTTTTTGAACATATCGTAAGTTTTATTTATTTTGTTTTGCAATAATATTTGTGACATGATAATTACTCCAAAAAAAATCAACTTTGTATAGCTTGAATTCTTGAAGCATAATCTGACCACCCTGAAGCTGATTTATATGTGTCTACTGATTCAGCCGGGACATATATTACTAAGTTTGCGTGTGTTTCTTTAAAAGAATTAGACCACACACTCGGTGGAGTAATAGATCGTACCGTTACACTTGAAAGTTCACCACATCTGTAAAAAGCAGCATATCCTATGGATGTAATAGTTTCTGGTAAGGTTATACTATTAATACTACCGCATTCTGAAAAAGCATTTTCACCTATCGAGTATGCCATTCGGGATAAACACGCTAACAAGATCCCAACAGCCATAAAAAGCACGAGAAGAAATAGTAGTCTCCCCACTTAGCATATCTTCAGTGACAGTTGTAATCGATTTGTCTATCAGCTTATTCAAAGTATTATAATCTTCAGTTTTAATGTTTCGATTTAAAATTATTTGTGACATATTAACTCCTAATAGACATCAATGAAACATTTAAGTCAATACTAGGTTTAGAATCAAAACAAGTAGCAGTAATCGAGTCGTTTGAAGTAACCATTTTAGAGACATATGCCCAATTAGTGAGCTGGTTTTGTGCCGTTGAGGTATCATCACTCAATGCAACATCAGCGAATGCTTTATCTGTACTCAAAATCCCAGATACACTCACTGTTTGAGTATAAGGCGCCGAACTTCCAGTCCAACCGGATGAAAGTAATGTAACGGTATAGTTTGCCACACTTGGAATCGTCGGTTTATTCGATAAATCGT
Source organism: uncultured Clostridia bacterium (assembly GCA_947165155.1). Taxonomy (GTDB): domain Bacteria; phylum Bacillota; class Clostridia; order Oscillospirales; family Acutalibacteraceae; genus Improbicoccus. The sequence goes on from CAMUZI010000033.1 coordinate 10,846, forward strand.
TATAAGAACCAGATGTTGCAACAGTTGCCAAGCTTGATGAGTCAACTTTGCTTGAGAGAGACATTGTAACCGCGTTTTGTGACATAGCTTCAGTTGTTGATGTACCAGTTGTTTGTAATACTCCAGGGATGCTTAAATTTACTTTATTGTTTGCATCTGGTGTAATTTCTGATCCATTAACACTAACTCCTTGAAGACCAGCTTGACCATTTAAAACCGTAGAAATGGTCTCATCTATTTTTGCACCTTTGTGTATCGATTTATAATTTGACATATATTTCCTCCTTAACTTCTAACAGTAAATTGAAGACCGTCGACATCGATAAAATCTTCATCGTCCGACGTTATAAAATCTTGATAATTCGATTCTTCCTCGGTGTTTAGAGCAATATATTTGAGTAAAACTTCTTCTCTTGATTGCGGAACCATTCTCAAAATATCGTCTTTCGTAGCGGTATACGCATTTTCGTCCAGATAAGGCTTTAACCATTCTGGGATTCTGTTTTCTGACATTTTCCCTCCATTAAAAATTCTCGATAAGTGGAACTGTATTCCAATCAACCTCGTAAACTTGCCCT
>CAMUZI010000034.1 GCA_947165155.1 uncultured Clostridia bacterium
TTTTCTTTATTTTTTTTCTTACTTTATTTATTTTCTTTATTTAACTTTTTTAACTTATTTACTTTATTTAACTTATTCATTTACTTACTTTATTTAACTTATTTATTTACTTACTTTATTTAACTTATTTATTTACTTACTTTATTTATTTACTTTATTTAACTTATTCATTTACTTACTTTATTTATTTACTTTATTTAACTTATTTACTTATTTAACTTTGTTTAATCTGCGACCGTATCAACAATTCCGTGGGCTTGAGCTTCTTCTGCTGACATAAAAAGATCCCTTTCCATGTCTTTGTATATCTGCCAGGAAGCTTTGCCTGTTCTTTGTGCATAAATATTTGTCATAGTTTTTCGCATTTTCAGTAATTCATTCGCTTCCAGCATACATTCTCCTGCTTGTCCCTCATACAAAGAAGTAGCAGGTTGATGGATCATTACCCTGAGCTGAGAGTCTAACAGAATAGGAGTTTTTCCTAATCTTGGATTAGGAGGTAGGGCATATAAAAAAGAAATTCAATTTAAAGCCGTACAGGCATCTTTTTTATATAGCATACGGCTCGGCTCTACTATAAATATGAAATCTACCTTCCATTGCAGAAATATAAAATATATATATATAAAATATACCGGGTCTATCAGAGCCAAATCAGTAACTAATCCAAAATATAATAATCACCTTTCTTTTTTGTTTGAGAATATTTTTTAAAGAATATGATGATTCCGTTGCTCTCTTATTTAGTCTAGTTGTTTATTCAGCAATCCTTCAGCAATCCAAAAGTTTCTTTTTTGTTTTGAAATTCAATTAAAATAATTAATGTTGTTGTTAAATGTCTCTGCTATGAAAAATGAAAACAAAAAAGAATTGTGACACTAAACTAGAGTATTATAATTATCTAAAATAGAGTATTATAATTATATAAAATCGTAAATACTCCTTTTTCATACGACTCTTTCGATATATAATCTAATGGTTTTGAAAAAAAAAAAAAAAAATTATTTTTGTATATCGAACTCGAAGTGCCATGCTTTTTTTACTTAATATTGGTTTAGGCATAGTTTTTTTTCTTTTCTAAAAATTAAGAAAATAAGAATCATTCGCGCCAAGCGTGAGGGAATGCTAGACGTTTGGTAAATTCTCCTCCGACCAAAAGAAGAGATCCCATTGAAGCGGCTAATCCTACGCATACTGTATGTACTTCTGCTTCTACAAGTTGCATAATATCAAATATGGCCATTCCAGATATTACCTCTCCGCCCGGAGAATTTATAAACAAATACAAATCTTTGTTCTTGTCCTCTAAACTGAGATATACCATTAGACCAACAAGTTGATTTGATATTTCACTGTTGACCTCTTGACCTAAAAAAAGTAATCTTTCTTGAAAAAGTCGATTGTATAAATCAACCCAAGATGCGTCATCATCTTCAGGAAGTCTAAAAGGTACTTTTGGAACACCAATTGGCATTAAATAGAAAAAGATCTATCTTCCTTGTCTTTGGAGTGAGAACGTAAGGAGACAGAATGAGTTGATTTTGTTAAAAATTATTTATATTTCGGAGATAACATAAATAAAAAAATAACACTAAATGAATAAAGGAAAGTTTTGACGAATAGGTCCTTCTTGGATATGTCTGGATTCACTGATATAAACCACATATCCAATACAAACACTCATAAAAAAAAAAGTAACCCCCCACCACCATTGCGTATTGTTACTTATCGGATATAGAATAGATCTGCTTCTTTTTGTTCCTACGAATAGAATGTTCTATTATTACTAAAAAAGTAGAACATTAATTCTTTAATGCGAGATAATTTACTAAAAGGGGAAGGTCCATAGGATAGTTTTTTACAGTGCAATAAAGTTACATAGTGTCTATTTTTTGTTGATATAAGAGGTATTTTCATGGGTTTGCCTTGGTATCGTGTTCATACCGTTGTATTAAATGATCCCGGCCGTTTACTTTCTGTCCATATAATGCATACAGCTCTGGTTGCTGGTTGGGCAGGTTCGATGGCTCTATATGAATTAGCAGTTTTTGATCCCTCTGACCCTGTTCTTGACCCAATGTGGAGACAGGGTATGTTCGTTATACCCTTCATGACTCGTTTAGGAATAACCAATTCGTGGGGTGGTTGGAATATCACAGGAGGGACTATAACGAATCCGGGTATTTGGAGTTACGAAGGTGTGGCCGCGGCACATATTGTGTTTTCGGGCTTGTGCTTTTTGGCGGCTATTTGGCATTGGGTTTATTGGGATCTAGAAATCTTTTGTGATGAACGTACTGGAAAACCTTCTTTGGATTTGCCAAAAATATTTGGAATTCATTTATTTCTTGCAGGGGTCGCGTGTTTTGGTTTTGGCGCATTTCATGTAACAGGATTGTTTGGTCCTGGAATATGGGTATCCGATCCTTATGGACTAACTGGAAGAGTACAATCTGTAAATCCAGCATGGGGTGTGGACGGTTTTGATCCTTTTGTTCCGGGGGGAATAGCCTCTCATCATATTGCAGCAGGGACATTGGGCATATTAGCGGGCCTTTTCCATCTTAGTGTGCGTCCACCTCAACGTTTATACAAAGGATTGCGTATGGGAAATATTGAAACCGTCCTTTCCAGTAGTATCGCTGCTGTATTTTTTGCAGCTTTTGTTGTTGCTGGAACTATGTGGTATGGTTCAGCAACTACTCCGATTGAATTATTTGGTCCTACTCGTTATCAATGGGATCAGGGATACTTCCAGCAAGAAATATATCGAAGAGTTGGTGCTGGGCTAGCCGAAAATCAAAGTTTATCAGAAGCTTGGTCTAAAATTCCTGAAAAATTAGCTTTTTATGATTACATCGGCAATAATCCGGCAAAAGGGGGATTGTTTAGAGCGGGCTCAATGGACAATGGAGATGGAATAGCCGTTGGTTGGTTAGGACATCCTATCTTTAGAGACAAAGAGGGGCGTGAACTTTTTGTACGTCGTATGCCTACTTTTTTTGAAACATTTCCGGTTGTTTTAGTCGACGGAGACGGAATTGTTAGAGCGGATGTTCCTTTTCGAAGGGCAGAATCGAAGTATAGTGTCGAACAAGTCGGTGTAACTGTTGAGTTCTTTGGTGGCGAACTCAATGGAGTCAGTTATAGTGATCCTGCTACTGTGAAAAAATATGCTCGACGTGCTCAATTGGGTGAAATTTTTGAATTAGATCGGGCTACTTTAAAATCAGATGGTGTTTTTCGTAGCAGTCCAAGGGGTTGGTTTACTTTTGGACATGCTTCGTTTGCTCTTCTCTTCTTTTTCGGGCACATTTGGCATGGTGCTAGAACCTTGTTCAGAGATGTTTTTGCTGGTATTGATCCAGATTTGGATGCTCAAGTAGAATTTGGAGCATTCCAAAAACTTGGAGATCCAACTACAAAAAAACAGGCAGTCTGATAGAAATTGGTTTGTTCCTTTTCGATTCGACTTTTTTTGTTGTTATTTGAATTTTATATAGGGAACTATATAAATCTCGTCCAGGAGATAATCCCCCAAAACAGGTATGAAAGCTATAATTGTAAACCACGATCAAATCTATGGAAGCATTGGTTTATACATTCCTCTTAGTCTCGACTTTAGGAATCATTTTTTTCGCTATCTTTTTTCGAGAACCCCCTATAGTTCCAACTAAAAAGACGAAATGATTTTGAATTACCTCAATTGAAGTAATGAGCCTCCAATATTACGATATTGGAGGCTCATTACTTCAACTAGTCCCCATGTTCTTCGAATGGATCTCTTAGTTGTTGAGAGGGTTGCCCAAAAGCAGTATATAAGGCATACCCAGTAAAACTGACAATTAAACCAGATATAGAGATGGCAATTAGGGTTGCTGTTTCCATGATTATATAATATCAAGACTACAATGGATCTATAGGGTAATTTACAGCGGAATGGTATACAAAGTCAACAGATCTCAATGAAAAAAAAAAAATAGGATTTATGGCTACACAAACCGTTGAGGGTAGTTCTAGATCTGGTCCAAGACGAACTGTTGTAGGAGATTTATTGAAACCGTTGAATTCAGAATATGGTAAAGTAGCTCCGGGATGGGGAACTACCCCTTTGATGGGTATTGCAATGGCTCTATTTGCGGTATTTCTCTCTATTATTTTAGAGATTTATAATTCGTCCATTTTACTGGACCAAATTTCTAATTAGAGAATTAGATTCACAAGAACCAACTAACTAGTTTTTCAATAGAAAGTAAAGTTTAGCTTAGCATTTAGGTCGTTGATTTTTAGACCATTCCATTATTATTTGGTAGTTCGACCGCGAAACTTCTTTGTTTCTGTATTTCCGGAATATGAGTGTGTGACTTGTTACAATTGATCCTATTGATAGTACAGAACATAAAAAGGATACGTCATCTTTCTTATCTTGATAGAGATGGCTTTACCCCGTCAGATATTTATTCTAATATCTGGAGCACGGAATATAGAAAAGAAATAGATTCTAAAGTATTAGAACTATGATTCATACTTAATATTTATATTTAGACCTCGCAACCGGACGAAAAAAAAATTAAAGAGTTAGAATAATAAATTTCAAAAAATAAAATAGAACGATTTTTATTCTTTTAAACTGCCGCCGCTTATCTTTATTTTGATCAATGGATGATCAAAATAAATTTTTTTTTTTGTATTTTTTTTCATTATATCTATTCATTGAATAAGTGATGATCCAGCAGTTCTTACTCAGAGAATTTTTGGACTTGGATTAAAGGTTTTTTTGAAATCATCGTGGTTCTGGTATGAATCTGAGGTTTTTGAATTGATTCTATAGGGTCTTAACAAGAAAATTCCTATCAATAATAATAAAAAACAACAGTAAAATCGTATTAAATACAGACAAAAAAAATGAGGTGAATAATAGAATATTCAAGAGGCCGGTAACGATCAAGAGAAAAGACGAGTGAGCCGACTTGAAATTTTGGCATTATAAACACAAAGAATACCTTTTGGATTTCCATTTTTTTTTTATCTTCAAAAAAGATTGGAATCATAGGATTAAGTTAAGAAGTTTAAAACTTTCTATTCCACATATCCGTTTTCCAAATAACTAGTATTTTTGTTTGAGCCGTACGAGATGAAATTCTCATATACGGTTCTCAGGGGGGTCCTTTGGTTTACCTATCTCAATAAAGTCTATGATTGGTTCGAAGAACGTCTTGAGATTCAGGCGATTGCCGATGATATAACTAGTAAATATGTTCCTCCTCATGTCAATATATTTTATTGTTTAGGAGGAATTACACTTACTTGTTTTTTAGTCCAAGTAGCGACGGGTTTTGCTATGACTTTTTATTATCGTCCGACCGTTACGGAGGCTTTTGCTTCTGTTCAATATATAATGACTGAGGCTAACTTTGGTTGGTTAATCCGATCAGTTCATCGATGGTCGGCAAGTATGATGGTCTTAATGATGATCTTGCACGTATTTCGCGTGTATCTCACCGGTGGTTTTAAAAAACCTCGCGAACTGACTTGGGTTACAGGTGTAGTTTTGGGTGTATTGACTGCATCCTTTGGTGTAACCGGTTATTCCTTACCTTGGGACCAAATTGGTTATTGGGCAGTAAAAATTGTAACAGGTGTACCCGACGCTATTCCTGTAATAGGATCGTCGGTGGTAGAGTTGTTGCGCGGAAGCGCTAGTGTGGGACAATCTACCTTGACTCGTTTTTATAGTTTACATACTTTTGTATTACCTCTTCTTACTGCCGTATTCATGTTAATGCACTTTCCAATGATACGTAAGCAAGGCATTTCCGGTCCTTTATAGAGAATATGAATCATAGATATTTGTAATCAATCATTTTGGGGAGGAGTATATAGTATTTCATTGCTACAAATATGCATTATTAAAAAAAAAATAAGACATGTATTTGGATATTTCCCTTCAACTTAACAAAATAAATTGCATTCTTTATTTGATATACACGAATAGTTGAAGGGAACTCTCCGAAAAAATAATGGATTATGGGAGTGTGTGACTTGAACTATTGATTGGGCCGTGCAGTATGACTTGATCTTATCTGCCACATTTGAATTCATAATTAAATGTGTCTTTTTTCCAACCACCGCGCCAGTCCCCTACGGAGGATAGGCCGGTTCGCTTGAAGAGAATCTTTTCTATGATCAGACTCTATCATATCCTGCATGATATAGGCTCCGTAATATCCAGTAATATAAGTAAGTAATGTGATATAATCCGGATTATGTCTTCTGTATTTCACTTAACTTAATAGTATGGAAATGCAGTCATTTCCTATGCATTGACTCAATTTATGATACTATCGGAGTGAAACAAGTAGATCTAAAGAAAAACGTGGGTTGTATTCTATTAGTAACAAGTAAATCCTTTCTATGTAAAAAATTCCGAAATTCATTTTTGGAGGGAGAACAGTCGAAAGGTTTGAGATCACCCAGAAAGAACTTTTGATTTTGAAAACATACTTGGGTGAAAAGCATTTACTTAAAAAGAAGAACTGAATTTTTTGCAATGCATAGTTGTAATTTCGGAAAAAAAAAAGAAAATTAAGTTTATTTTCTTACATAGAATCTTCATATATAAGTGACTACCATATAAATATTTTCTATGTATGCATTCAGTTCGTTTGATTCGTGCTTGAGCCGGATGATGAAAAATTCTCATGTCCGGTTCTTTCGGAGGATGGATCTATAAGAATTCACCTATCCCAATAACAAAAAAACCTGACTTGAATGATCCTGTATTAAGAGCGAAATTGGCTAAAGGGATGGGTCATAATTATTATGGAGAACCCGCGTGGCCTAACGATCTTTTATATATTTTTCCAGTAGTAATTCTAGGTACTATTGCCTGTAACGTAGGCTTAGCGGTTCTCGAACCATCAATGATTGGGGAACCCGCAGATCCGTTTGCAACTCCTTTGGAAATATTGCCCGAATGGTATTTTTTTCCCGTATTTCAAATACTTCGTACAGTACCCAATAAATTATTGGGCGTTCTTTTAATGGTTTCAGTACCCGTGGGATTATTAACAGTACCTTTTTTGGAGAATGTTAATAAGTTCCAAAACCCATTTCGCCGTCCAGTAGCAACAACCGTCTTTTTGATTGGTACCGTCGTGGCTCTTTGGTTGGGTATTGGAGCAACATTACCTATTGAAAAATCCCTAACTTTAGGTCTTTTTTAAATTGATTCAATTGTGAAATAAAATATCATGACATGTGTATTGTGTATCTAGGGAGAATTCAATTTGAAATGACTAATCCCTAGATACATCTATTTCATTTTAGACCTATTCTGAGTATATAGGTTTGTGCTAATTTTTAGAAAAATAAATGATGAAAAAAAAAATCCAATGGATTTCAAATTTATGCAAAATGCTTTTCGATTTGTAAAATGTTTAATATATTTTTGACATCTTCTACGCGAAGATGTTCAATTTTCATAAGGTCTTCTTGACTCTTATTCAAAAGTTCCAATAATGTATGTATATTGGACTTTTTAAGACAATTATAGATCCTGGGAGACAATTCTAATTGGTCAATAAAAATGGATTTCAATGCAATTTCTTTTTTATTTTTCCTTAGTTTATCCTTAAGCAATCTATCATGAAAAGTAAAAAGGGGTAAAGTAACTTTGTGTTGATTGTTTTCAAAATTTAAGTTTTCTTCTTCTGCATGTAAAAAAGGAATAAATAAATCAATCAAATTCCGGGAGGCTTCATAAAGTGCTTCTTTAGGAGTTAAACTTCCATTTGTCCATATTTCGAGAAAGAGTATCTCTTGTTTCTCATTACCATTCACATAAGAATGAATACTATGATTTGCATTTCTAACAGGCATAAATACTGCATCTATAGTATAACTTCCATCTTGAATGTTGTTTAGTGTTTTTATACGATATCCACGCTTCCTCTCAATTTGTAATTCAATACACAAATTAATAGGTTCTGTTAGGTTAGCTATATGTTGTGTATTATCAACGATTTCCACCGAAGGTGGTAAAATGATGTCTTGAGCAGTTACATATCCAGGACCTTTGAAACAAATAGATGCGTCCCGAGTTCCATACAGATTACTTTTCAATACAATTTCTTTCAAATTCATTAAAATCTCATGTATTGATTCTTGAATACCTACTATGGTAGAATATTCATGTGGTATTTTCTCAGATTTTGCACGTGTGATACATGTTCCCTCTATTTCTCCGAGCAAAATTCTTCGCATTGCAATGCCTATTGTATCTGCTTGACCTTTCCTAAGTGGAGACAGAATAAAGCGTCCATAATAAAGACGCTTACTGTCTACCCTTGATTCAACACACTTCCATTGTAGTGTCCGAGTAGATACTTTAACTTTTTCTCGAATCATAGTAATATATTTTTATGAAACTCTTGATTTAATTGTTTATTTCTCTTGAAATCTCTTTCTTTAATGTTTCTTTTTAGTTTTACACACGTCTTTTTTTAGGAGGCCTACATCCATTATGTGGCATAGGGGTTACATCCCGTATAAATTTTAATAGTATACCACTTCTACGAATAGCTCTTAATGCCGCATCTCTTCCTAGACCGGGACCTTTTATTATGACTTCTGCTCGTTGCATGCCTTGATCTACTACTGTTCGAATAGCATTTGCTGCTGCGGTTTGAGCGGCAAATGGTGTCCCCCTTCGTGTACCCTTGAATCCACACGAACCGGCAGAGGACCAAGAAATCACCCGACCTCGTACATCTGTAACAGTCACAATGGTATTGTTGAAACTAGCTTGAACATAAATAACTCCCTTTGGTATTTTACGAGGATGTTTACGCGAACCAATACGTCCATTTTTACGTGAACCAATTTTTGGTATAGATTTTGCCATTTTTATTATTTAAAAAAATATAAGTCTGAAATATATGGATATATCCATTTCCTATCAAAAAAGAATTCTTTACTCTTGTTTAACTAGTTATTCTATTGTATTCTATAATTCGATTAATATAGAATACAATTTTTGAAATCAAGCAATAATTAGAATACTTATAACTATCAACTAAATTCTAATATAGAATCTAAATTTTTAGATTTTTTTGTTTACTATTTAAGAAAATGGAATATTAATAAGATTTTTTATTTGAATTTTAATATCATTTTTTTTTTTTATTTGTACATTTGGTACTTTCTTTTTAATACAAAGCCCTTTTTTGTTAAAATATTATCCTTGTCTTTGTTTATGTTTTGGGTTGGAACAAATTACTATAATTCGACCTCGCCTGCGTATCAATCGACATTTTTCACAAATTTTACGAACAGAGGCTCCTACTTTCATATTTTGAATTTAACTCCTTAACTAAAATTTAATGCCAAATCTATATATTGGAAGAAAATAGGTTTTCCTTACATTATAATTGTGCCTCCTAAAAAACATGTTAAAGTTAAAAAATTAAATTTAAGTGACTTATACTTCCTTTTTCTCCTTTACCGGTCGTATACATTAAGTACGTCCAATTTTTTTTAAACATAGCCTAGAATCTTATTTAAATTCTATTTCTCTAAAGCAAGCTGGAACATACCCTCAGAAGTTATTCAGTAATTTAATCTTCATGAATTTTTATTTCTATTCTAGTTAAATCCTCTTGACACATTCACTAATGTATCAGGAGTAATAGTAGAAATCCATTACTTCTCTACTCCATTTACAATAATGTATATAATTTTTTCATAGAAATCAAATCGGATATCGGCAAATTTACCATTACCATATATAACATAAAACTTCGCCGCCGATTCTTTCTAATCGAGCCTCTCGATCTGTCATTATACCCCTAGAAGTAGAAAGAATTACAATCCCCATTCCTCCTAAAACTCTCGGAATTTGTTGATAGTTAGAATAGATTCGTAGACCAGGTGTACTGATCCTTTTTAAATTTAAAAAAGTTTTATACGATTCTTTCCTATTTCTTCTATACCGTAGAGTTAAAACTAAAAAGTATTTGTTGCTTTCTCGATGTTTTCTAACGTTTTCAACAAAACCCTCTCGTAAAAGTATTTTCACAATGTTTTCGGTGATATTAGTAAGTGGTATTTGAACCGTTCTTTTTCTATTCATGTCAGCATTGCGTATCAAAGTTAGCATATCAGCGATAGTATCTTTACCCACGATAGATTATTGCTCCTTACTTTCGATATAATAAACGTGCTCCTGTTTTTTTTTTTTTTTATTTTTTGTTTCAAAAAAATATTTAATATTTAATATGAGAATAAAATAATACTCTATCTATATATAGATAAAAAATATTATTTTAATTAAGCTGACTA
>CAMUZI010000035.1 GCA_947165155.1 uncultured Clostridia bacterium
TTTTCTTGTGGTTTCTTTACTCTCTTTCTTTATTCTTTTTTTATGCGGAGGTGTTTTTATGTCTTTAATTCCTTTTGATAACGATGATTTATTTGATTCTTTTAATCCTTTTTCTGGCGATCTTTTGTCTGGGAAGTTGCTTTCGAGAAATCCTATAAGGATTGATATCGTCGAGAAAGATTCTTGTTTTAAAGTTTTTGCTGATATCCCAGCGGGTGCTTCTAAGGACGACATAAAGCTGGAGTTCGATAATGGTTATTTGACTCTGAATGTTTCTGTGAATAATGAGTGCAAGTGTGATCCTAAGGATGAGAACTGTGTTTGTAATGGTCGTTTTGTTGTCAGGGAGCGTTATAGTGCTCAGTATTCTCGCCGTATGTATATGGGTGATAATCTGGACCGTAATGGTGTTAAGGCGAGTTTTGTCAATAATGTTTTAGAGGTTACTATTCCTAAACTGAACGATGGCGCGAAAAAGAAGTTTATTGATATTAATTGATCGTTGTGGAAGGTGACTATTTTTATTTAGTCACTTTTTTTGTCTATGGAGGTATATGATTAAGGTGGGAGAGCGTTTTTGGCAACACTTGCAAGATTTGGTGAACAGTTCTAAAATAGTAATTGATAGACCGAAGGGATCTGTTCATCCTGGATTTCCTGATTCTCCACCGTATCCAGTGGATTATGGTTATTTGAAGGGGACATGTGCAATTGATGGGGCAGAGGTCGATTGTTTTGTTGGTAGTTTGGGGTTGAGAAATGTTACAGGTGTTATGTGCACGGTTGATATTATGAAAAAAGATTGTGAGCTCAAAATTTTGATTGGCTGTACTCAGTTAGAGATGAATTTGGCGTATGGTCATTTAGATTCACCGAGTTTTTTTAGCGCTTGTTTGATATTTCGGGAGTAGGTCAGTTTTAGCACCATTAGCTCAGTTGGTAGAGCACCTGACTCTTAATCAGGGTGTCCAGGGTTCGAGTCCCTGATGGTGTACCATGATTTTTCAAATTGAAATATGGAGAGGAGGTTGTGTGTCTAAAATTTTTAAGAATGATAATGAGTTATCGTCTGTGAATGGTGGTTTGCAGGATACGATTTTTTTGGGAAAGAAGGAGTTGGAAATTCTTAAGGAGAAAGGACTTTTAGATAATAATGGGGTAGTTGATAAATCAGAATTGAAACGTTTAGAAGAGTGCTTGCAAAGCGCTGGTTGGAATGGTATAATTATCGAGTTACATGATGAGGAGAAGTTTGATAATCTTTCTGATGAGATTCTGTTTAAGTGCGATTAATATTTGGCTCGTTGGTCAAGAGGTTAAGACACCAGCCTCTCACGCTGGTATCGCGGGTTCGATTCCCGCACGAGTCACCATGGTTCCTTGAATTTTTGCCGGTGTGTTGGAATTGGTAGACGAGACGGACTCAAAATCCGTTGTGGGCAACTGCGTGTGGGTTCGAGTCCCACCACCGGCACCATTCTTGTGGTTACAGTATAGGCAGTGATTTTGAAAAATACTACATTTCATATTCATGCGTATTGTCTCTTGGATGTACATTTGTCACTTTTCCACAAAAAACGATGTTATTGTATGTTATCGATAATTGAATGCAAATTTATGTTTTAGTTCATTGTTTTATTATCATTGCAGAACATTACTCTATGTTCCTTTTTTTGCGTTCTATGGGAAAAAAACAAATCAAAGTTGAATTCGGTACGCAAATGCTCCGAAATGGCTATGTTTTTTTCTAATTCCATATTTTAGAGAATTTTCTCAACTATATTCGATCTCAAAAATTTATTATTTCAAAAAAATTTGTAATAAAAAAAAGACTGCCAACCAGCAGTCAATTTGGAAGTTTTAATTTTTTATTGGAAACATCGTCTTTCGGTCGCACGAAACGCCTCTTCTGCCCATTATCGACAATGTTCTATCTGACATTCGAGGCAAATTTCCTATTCTTTATTACATTCAAATTGTTAACTCTCTTCCTTTTAGAATTTAGTAACTCACCTTTGTTACTAGGATTTTCCAAAACTTTTTTATATTTTCCTATTGCTTTCAAATTGTTAACCGTCTTATTGGCGTTCATAATCCTGTTTACATCCAGGCTTTTTGCTCTTCTACTCCTATAAACCGGAACTCCGATACCAGTACCTAAAGCACTTACACCAACAACACCCCCTACAATAAGACTATTACGCAAAACATTGCTACTTTTGGGATTAGGACCATCTTTTTTCTCAGATAAGTTCTCTTTCTCTTCCTCTTTCTCTTCCTCTTTCTCTAACTTTTCCTCTTCCTTCACCGCTATCTCCTTTCCGTCGTCACCAAACAGCAGCTGATCACCAACCATTGGCTTCGCTTTCTTAAAAGCGGAAGTACAAATATTTGAAATTTTAAAATCCTCATTTTCTTCACTATGATCGGGTTGAACCAATTCTAATGAGTTGCAGAAAGAGGCCAAAAGACTTTCATAATCAGTATCGGGGGCATTGAAATCCAAAATTCCAAGAATTGCAATTAAAAGCTTTTTTTTCGCATCTTTATCCATCTCATTAAATGCTTTCACCTCATTACAAGCCAATCCTGCTTTTTTCAAATGGTAAACAAAATAGCTAAAAGGTAAAATGCCAAAACGAGCTTCCGTGCTACCATCCTTGACAGAAATAGCAAACTTACCGTCAGCCCACTGCCCAAAATACAAACTCACTATTTGATCACTATGCTTCTCTCCCTCCTTAGGGAAGGTAAGTTTAAACGACTTCCAGACAGTTGTACTATTGTCAAAATTTTCCTCGTCCGCAATTTTCAAGAACATATTATTAAAAGTAAAGGCCTCACCACTTTTAACATTCGTTTCGCCGAACATTTTAATTGAATGTAATTTATGTTTTAATTCTAGCCCCCCAATCGCCATAGCTGGATGATTAGAAATATTCGAACCCCCGAACATCATTGCCGAACAAAGAACCGCGCTCAATTTCCTTCCTAATTTCCTAAAACTCATAGACAACCCCCCAAAAAATTATTAAGTTTAACCTCTTCAAATTAGCACTCGAGAACCTTTAAAAAAGCACTTGGGAACTATTCTACATGATATTAGAAAAAAAGTCAACTATTTTATCCCTAATATAGATACCATTATTCCATGTTCCTTTCTTTGCGTTCTATGGGGAAAAAATAAATCAGAGTTGCATTTGGTACACAAATGCTCCGAAATGGCTATGTTTTTTTCTAATTCCATATTTTAGAGAATTTTCTCAACTATATTCGATCTCAAAAATTTATTATTTCAAAAAAATTTGTAATAAAAAAAAGACTGCCAACCAGCAGTCAATTTGGAAGTTTTAATTTTTTATTGGAAACATCGTCTTTCGGTCGCACGAAACGCCTCTTCTGCCCATTATCGACAATGTTCTATCTGACATTCGAGGCAAATTTCCTATTCTTTATTACATTCAAATTGTTAACCCTCTTCCTTTTAGAATTTAGTAACTCAGCTTTGTTCCTAGGATTTTCCAAAACTTTTTTATATTTTCCTATTGCTTTCAAATTGTTGACCGTCTTATTGGCGTTCACAATCCTGTTTACATCCAGGCTTTTTGCTCTTCTACTCCTATAAACCGGAACTCCGATACCAGTACCTAAAGCACTTACACCAACAACACCCCCTACAATAAGACTATTACGCAAAACATTGCTACTTTTGGGATTAGGACCATCTTTTTTCTCAGATAAGTTCTCTTTCTCTTCCTCTTTCTCTTTCTCTTCCTCTTTCTCTTTCTCTTTCTCTTTCTCTTTCTCTTCCTCTTTCTCTTCCTCTTTCTCTAACTTTTCCTCTTCCTTCACCGCTATCTCCTTTCCGTCGTCACCAAACAGCAGCTGATCACCAACCATTGGCTTCGCTTTCTTAAAAGCGGAAGTACAAATATTTGAAATTTTAAAATCCTCATTTTCTTCACTATGATCGGGTTGAACCAATTCTAATGAGTTGCAGAAAGAGGCCAAAAGACTTTCATAATCAGTATCGGGGGCATTGAAATCCAAAATTCCAAGAATTGCAATTAAAAGCTTTTTTTTCGCATCTTTATCCATCTCATTAAATGCTTTCACCTCATTACAAGCCAATCCTGCTTTTTTCAAATGGTAAACAAAATAGCTAAAAGGTAAAATGCCAAAACGAGCTTCCGTGCTACCATCCTTGACAGAAATAGCAAACTTACCGTCAGCCCACTGCCCAAAATACAAACTCACTATTTGATCACTATGCTTCTCTCCCTCCTTAGGGAAGGTAAGTTTAAACGACTTCCAGACAGTTGTACTATTGTCAAAATTTTCCTCGTCCGCAATTTTCAAGAACATATTATTAAAAGTAAAGGCCTCACCACTTTTAACATTCGTTTCGCCGAACATTTTAATTGAATGTAATTTATGTTTTAATTCTAGCCCCCCAATCGCCATAGCTGGATGATTAGAAATATTCGAACCCCCGAACATCATTGCCGAACAAAGAACCGCGCTCAATTTCCTTCCTAATTTCCTAAAACTCATAGACAACCCCCCAAAAAATTATTAAGTTTAACCTCTTCAAATTAGCACTCGAGAACCTTTAAAAAAGCACTCGAGAACCTTTAAAAAAGCACTCGGGAACCTTTAAAAAAGCACTCGGGAACCTTTAAAAAAGCACTCGGGAATCATTCTACATGATATTAGAAAAAAAGTCAACTATTTTATCCCTAATATAGATACCATTACTCCATGTTCCTTTCTTTGCGTTCTATGGGAAAAAAACAAATCAAAGTTGAATTCGGTACGCAAATGCTCCGAAATGGCTATGTTTTTTTCTAATTCCATATTTTAGAGAATTTTCTCAACTATATTCGATCTCAAAAATTTATTATTTCAAAAAAATTTGTAATAAAAAAAAGACTGCCAACCAGCAGTCAATTTGGAAGTTTTAATTTTTTATTGGAAACATCGTCTTTCGGTCGCACGAAACGCCTCTTCTGCCCATTATCGACAATGTTCTATCTGACATTCGAGGCAAATTTCCTATTCTTTATTACATTCAAATTGTTAACCCTCTTCCTTTTAGAATTTAGTAACTCACCTTTGTTCCTAGGATTTCCTATTGCTTTCAAATTGTTAACCGTCTTATTGGCGTTCATAATCCTGTTTACATCCAGGCTTTTTGCTCTTCTACTCCTATAAACCGGAACTCCGATACCAGTACCTAAAGCACTTACACCAACAACACCCCCTACAATAAGACTATTACGCAAAACATTGCTACTTTTGGGATTAGGACCATCTTTTTTCTCAGATAAGTTCTCTTTCTCTTCCTCTTTCTCTTTCTCTTCCTCTTTCTCTTTCTCTTTCTCTTTCTCTTTCTCTTCCTCTTTCTCTTCCTCTTTCTCTAACTTTTCCTCTTCCTTCACCGCTATCTCCTTTCCGTCGTCACCAAACAGCAGCTGATCACCAACCATTGGCTTCGCTTTCTTAAAAGCGGAAGTACAAATATTTGAAATTTTAAAATCCTCATTTTCTTCACTATGATCGGGTTGAACCAATTCTAATGAGTTGCAGAAAGAGGCCAAAAGACTTTCATAATCAGTATCGGGGGCATTGAAATCCAAAATTCCAAGAATTGCAATTAAAAGCTTTTTTTTCGCATCTTTATCCATCTCATTAAATGCTTTCACCTCATTACAAGCCAATCCTGCTTTTTTCAAATGGTAAACAAAATAGCTAAAAGGTAAAATGCCAAAACGAGCTTCCGTGCTACCATCCTTGACAGAAATAGCAAACTTACCGTCAGCCCACTGCCCAAAATACAAACTCACTATTTGATCACTATGCTTCTCTCCCTCCTTAGGGAAGGTAAGTTTAAACGACTTCCAGACAGTTGTACTATTGTCAAAATTTTCCTCGTCCGCAATTTTCAAGAACATATTATTAAAAGTAAAGGCCTCACCACTTTTAACATTCGTTTCGCCGAACATTTTAATTGAATGTAATTTATGTTTTAATTCTAGCCCCCCAATCGCCATAGCTGGATGATTAGAAATATTCGAACCCCCGAACATCATTGCCGAACAAAGAACCGCGCTCAATTTCCTTCCTAATTTCCTAAAACTCATAGACAACCCCCCAAAAAATTATTAAGTTTAACCTCTTCAAATTAGCACTCGAGAACCTTTAAAAAAGCACTTGGGAACTATTCTACATGATATTAGAAAAAAAGTCAACTATTTTATCCCTAATATAGATACCATTATTCCATGTTCCTTTCTTTGCGTTCTATGGGAAAAAAATAAATCAGAGTTGCATTTGGTACACAAATCTGAGATGTTTATGTTTTCTTTTTTTATCCCGCATCTTAAAAGATTTACCTCATTATATTTGATAATATCAGCATATATTTTCCCCTCTTTTTTTTGAACAATATTATCATTTGTATCTATATTTTCAAAATATTCCAGTATATCTTCTTTGATTTCAAAACAACATCTATGTATCGAAGGACCTATAAAACATAGAATATTTTCAGGTTTAGATTGAAAATTCGTTTTCATGCTCTCGATTGCATTTTTTACAATATTTTTTATAGTTCCCCTCCATCCCGCGTGTAATAGTCCGATCGATTTTGTTTGTGGATCGACTAAATATATTGGTGTACAATCTGCATGGAAGGTCACTAGTGTAATTTTTGGAATATTTGTTATACTTCCGTCGAAATCTCCCATTTGCAAGAAATTTTTATCCGTAACTACCTTCACACTATTCCCATGTACTTGATTTATAAATGCCATCGATTCTTTGTTAAAACCAGTTGCTTCGCAAAATAGTTTGTAATTCTCATAAACATTATCCATACTATCATTTGTCTTGAATCCTAAATTAAGAGATTTAAAATCGTTTTTGCTAACCCCACCCAAACGCGTAGAAAATGCGTGCTTCACAAAAGAGATTTTCTCTAATTCTTTGAATGTTAAATAAGGAACTGCGTTTTTTATATTGAGATTCATCACTTCGCTACAAAAAATCATAATTAATCCCCTTGTTTTTGTATACTTATCTGTTTTACTCTAAAAGCAGATCGTTAAATTGGAGGTGCATTTTTGAAAAGATATGGAAATGAAAGTATTTCTTCTCTAAAAGGAGCTGATCGAGTTAGAAAAAGGCCGGCAGTTATTTTTGGATCTGATGGAATTGAAGGATGTATGCATTGCATATTCGAGATTCTTTCAAATTCGATAGATGAAGCAAGAGAGGGATTCGGAAACAAAATTATATTATCTAAGTATATCGATGGCTCTGTGGAAATAGAAGATTTTGGAAGAGGAATACCGGTAGATTTTAACAATAATGAACAAAAATTCAATTGGGAGCTTCTGTTTACCGAGTTATATGCCGGTGGAAAATACAATAACAGTGACGAATCTAATTACGAATACTCTTTGGGAATGAATGGCCTGGGGTTATGTGCTACCCAATACGCTTCTGAGTTTATGTCTGCCAGAATTAGACGAGATGGATACGAATATACTCTCAATTTTGAAAAAGGTGAAAATATCGGAGGATTGCAAAAAATTAAATCTAAATATTCAAAAACTGGAACAAAAATTCGGTGGAAGCCGGATTCGTCTGTGTTTACTGATACCAAAATAGATGATGATGTTTTACTTTCGATGATTAAACGTCAAGCAATAGTAAACAATAATATTTTGTTCATTGTTAGGCTAGAGGAGAAAAAAGACGAATTCAAAGAAGAACGATTCGAATATAAAGATGGTCTCTCAGACTATATTCAAGAGTTTTCTTCTGGAAATTTAGTGACTCCGATTCAAAATTTTAGTGAAGAAACTAAGGCGAGAGATAGAGATGATAAACCAGAATACAAATTGAAGATAAATGCCTCTATGGCTTTTTCTCAGAATGTTAATTTATTAGAGTACTATCACAATTCAAGCTGGCTCGAGCATGGA
This sequence comes from uncultured Clostridia bacterium, assembly GCA_947165155.1. GTDB lineage: Bacteria > Bacillota > Clostridia > Oscillospirales > Acutalibacteraceae > Improbicoccus. Next base: position 7,992 of record CAMUZI010000035.1, read on the forward strand.
GGTGTACCGGATCGTGCAGTTAAAACCGCATTTGTTTCGCAATTTGATTCTCATCTTAGAAAACTCAATAAATATAACAAAAACGAAAGCAAAATATCATTTGCAGATATTCAGGATTGTTTATTGCTAGTTGTATCTTCTTTTTCGAACGTTACTTCTTATGAAAATCAAACTAAGAAAGCTATAACTAACAAGGGAATATACGATTCTATGGTTGAATTTTTCAAGCACAATCTCGAGGTTTATTTTATTGAAAATCCAATAGACTCTGAAAAAGTTTGTTCTCAGATACTCATAAATAAACGAAGTAGAGAAGACGCTGAAAAATCTAGGTTGAACTTGAAAAAGAAGCTTAATTCTAATCTCGATCTTTCATCTAGAGTTTCTAAGTTTGTTGATTGCAGAATTAAAGACGTTGAAAAAAGAGAGTTATTCATAGTTGAGGGAGATTCTGCCCTGGGAGCATGCAAACAAGCAAGAGATCCTAATTTTCAGGCTATAATTCCAATAAGAGGTAAAATTCTGAATTGTTTGAAATCTGATATAAGTAAAATTCTCAATAGTGAAATAATAGTAGATTTAATAAAAGTGTTCGGGTGCGGAGCAGTTTTAAAAGATTCTAAAAAAAAATTGTCATCGTTCGATATTGACAATCTCAAGTGGAGTAAAATTATTTTTTGCACCGATGCTGATGTAGATGGATTTCAAATAAGAACTCTTTTGCTAGCGATGGTATACAGGATGACTCCTATGCTAATTGAGAAAGGAAAGGTTTTTATTGCGGAGTCTCCTCTTTATGAGATTTCAACTAAGAGTAATACATATTTTGCTTACAACGAAAGTGAGAAAGAAGCATTTTTAAAAGAGATAGGAAAAGAAAGATATAAGATTCAACGCTCAAAAGGTTTAGGAGAAAATGAACCCGATATGATGAATTTTACGACTATGAATCCTAAAACGAGAAGATTAATTAAAATTACTTCTGAAGACGCACGAAAGACATCTCACATGTTTGATATTTTATTAGGTGAAAATCTTGATGGAAGAAAAAAATTCATAATCGAGAACGGAAATCTTTATACTGAAAATCTCGATTTAAGTTAGGGGGTGAGACTATGAAACGTAAGCAAAATATAAATACAGAATCAAAAATAATTGAAATCAAACATTGCTAAAAGTGTATAGAAGAGAAATAGTCACGGTACAAAAACAATAAGAGGGGGTAAACAATCATATTTAAACTTTTAGACCAGCAATAAATTTTGCGAGAAAAGCGTGCAAGATAATGTCGAAGAAGACGGTTTATACATTTAATGGTAAAAGTATGAGATTTGCCAATCAGAGAAATAATATCGTATACTGGGAATTTATCTGTAGCATAAAATTTAGCCTCAATATGAGAAGTATTTTCACAAAGTTTCTCAAAACTTTTAGAACTCGTCGCCCACGAAGAAACCAACAAGCTTTTTAGTTTTTCTGTTTACTGCTGTTCAAAGCCATATTTTTTTTAAGATTCACACATATTTCATCAAGTTCCAAAATATTCGTTTTTTTGCTATTAAATATCCTCATTTTACGCATTTTACCTGCAGCCTACTTTACCCAATTTATTACGGACACATGACTAACATGAAGTGTTGTGAAACTATCATCTAAAAAATGAAGGAATAAAATCTGCTGATTACTTTATTTCTGTTGTTTTTTGACCGGTATACTCGAACTATTTTGCCTTATCTATTTATTTTTAGCAATGGTAATACGCAAAATGTCTCGACAAAGTCTTTCGAAATTTTTAGGACTATTACTGTGTGAAAAAGCAGACATAGATAAATTTTCCCAAGAGCTAAAATCTATCATTCGAGTGACGAACGAGCTACGAAACAACACAAAACGGGAATCAAACTACAATTCCCATATATCGCATTATAGCCCTACCGAAAAAA
>CAMUZI010000036.1 GCA_947165155.1 uncultured Clostridia bacterium
AAGCTGAGATTAAAGCTGCTAAAGAGGAAGGTTTAGAACAAGGTGAAGAAAAGGGTAGGAATGAACAGAGAATTGAGATTGCTAAGAATTTATTGAGTTCTGGCGTGGATGTTGAATTTGTATCTAGAAATACAGGACTTAGTGAGAAAGAGATAGAAAAATTAGAACTGAATTAATTTTAGTGGTTCAGATTTTGAAAATAAGAGCTTTTGAGAAAACTTGGAAGTCTTTGGGTTTTGGATTCAGAAATTAATGAGTAAGTTATCAATTGTGTTTTGCTAATATACTAATAAAAATCAACCCAAGTAGCACAAATGCCGCCCACCATTTGTACTTATTTTTTTCCAAATTACGAGATACAATATTTGAAATATAGCTAAAATCTATTCCATTAATACGGTCACTAATGAATTTTTTTAAAGTATTTTTTAATTCATCTCTCTCTCGGGCAGAATTTGCAATAAGTTTATTTGAATTTTGGATGGATTCATTCAAAATTTCTCTCAAATTATTTTGCTCATGAATTAAATTAGTAACTATCTTTCCCGAACTGCGAATTGACTCATTTAAAATTTCTCTTAATTCATTTTGCGTATAAATCGAACTTTCAATTGATTTACTTAATCTGCGAACTGATTGATTTAAATTATCGATATCGTCATTTTTTTCCATAACGATATTCCCACGTTTGTTACGAATATTCTCTAAATCTTGTTCAGTGAGGTTGTAATAAAAGTTTTTCCAATCTCCTTCATTGAATTTAGGCAAAAAACTACTTTGTCCCCAATTAGATTTGCTTTTATTGTACCATCCCCCAGTATTATAGAGTGAAATAAAATGCGCCTCTAATGCTTCTGCTTCACTTCTATTATTTATCGATACATCCAAATACTGAACTTTAAAATTTTCATCACACCAAACATCTTTTTCAAATGCTCTTTATGTCTTTGTTCTAATGTTCTATTTTCACCATAAACAATTCCTACATATTTTATAAGATTATCACGCATGTCAATATATCTGTAAACTTTTGCCATTTTAATTCACATCCTTTCGCACTTTTAACTGATATACTGTTTGTGTATTATAACATTTTAATTTTAAAAAATCAAATTTATTTATTCAAATTGCATCATAATTTTACTTATTGATAATTTTTAATCGAGGGAAAATGTCAAACAGTAGAATTCCAGAATGGTTAAGGCCTTATCTGGACGAAAATGCGTATACTGCTACAAAAGACAATATTTTGAGAATGGTTCTGCAATTGAGAGAAGAAGTTTTGCTCAAATATATTGCTCTAAACATTGAAGAAGAATCGAATTATCAAGATTTCATAACATCAGATGATGAAGATTTTATCGATGGGTCTTCAATTTACTGTTAGAAGTTAAGGAGGAAATATACGTAAAATTATAAATCGATATACAAAGGTGCAAAAATAGATGAGGTCATTTCTACGGTTTTAAACGTTCAAGCTAGTATTCAAGGAGTTAGTGTTAATGGCTCGGAAATCACATCCGATGCAAACAATAAGGTAAATTTAAGTCTTCCGAATGTATTACAAACAACTGGTTATTATACAACTAACGTTATGTCACAAAACGCGGTTACCATTGCACTTGGAACTAAAGCAAACACAAGTGATCTATCGACAGTTGCGACCTCAGGGTCATATAACGACCTGTCAAACAAACCTGCAATTCCGGAAGTGTTACAAACTACGGGGTCATCGACGATTAATGTTATGTCGCAAAACGTGGTTACAATGTCCCTCTCAAACAAAGTTGACTCATCAAGCTTAGCAACTGTTGCAACATCTGGCTCGTACAACGATTTATCGAATAAACCGACGATTCCAAGTGTGGCAAACTATACCGTTACATTACTTTCATCTGGTTGGTCTGGAAGTGCGGCACCATATACTCAAACAGTGAATGTTTCTGGAATTTTGAGCACTAATAATACGTTTGCTTGTGTTATATTGAGCAATGACACTTCAACGGCAGTAAATGAAAGCGGTCAATGGGATTTGTTTCTCAAACGACAACATCTAATGGCTCTGTAACCGCTAAATGTTTAGAATTTAAGCCTAACATTGACCTGAACATTTCATTGATATATTATATGGCACGGATTATATTAAAAAGCAAAATTTCACAAACTGTTGTTTCTCATGTTGATAGAAGCATCAAAAGTATAAATATTCCCTATGGTATAACTCAGATATGGGATTATGTTTTCATCCAATGCTATAGGCTTCCAAGTGTAACTATTCCTGATAGTAGTGTCGCATATTGGGAATCGGGCTTTTTATTTATTTCTATGCACTTTTAGCAATGCCAAAAGCAAATTAGTTGTTTATTGCCTCAATTATTTTTGCTTGTAATTTTATAAAGCTGCTATTGGAGAAGTGACTTGTATAATCAAGGATTTCGTATAAGATCATTTCTTCGGTGATGTTTTCATATTGTCTTATAAAGTCTACTCCAAATCTATCATCTGAAACGCTATAAGACGAATCAAGATTGTATTTTCTCAAAATATTAATCAGTAAATCATAGATATTTTTATCGATTCTATCCCTATATATTTCAGATATGGTATCGTATGCGTTTAGCGGCTTATCAGGTTTCGTATATCCAGCACATTCGAAATCAATAATAACTTCAAGATAATCGTAAAATGTTTTTGGTAAGTTATTCTCAAGATGATGAAATGATGTTTTTCTATGATAAGACGACGCTTGTTTTTTATCAATAAAAAGGTACAAGGTCATTTTGTCTAAATCATGAAATCTAGCTCTTTTCTCCATTTCTTTTCTGATTTTTTCATCTTTTATAAGTTTATCGACCAAATATGAAAAAGCCTTTCTGTGTCTGTATGTGTATTTGCAATACTCTATATTTTTCATTAACTCTCCAAATTTTAAAGTGTAAAGACACCCAATCTTTTACAAATTTTCTCATTTGCAATCAAATTTATATCTGTTGAAAACTCATTATTTAACTCTTATTTTGAATAGATTTATTAACCAAATAAAGAAAAGCCTTTCTACGTTTTGTTTGCATTTTTGATATTCTATACTAACTTTCCAAATTTTCGGAAATAGAAATCACCAATTTTCTAGAGGTTTTCTCATTTGCTACCGAACTTATATCTGTCGGAAACTCATCATTTGACCCATGTTTTTAATTTGATAAGTTTACCGATCAGATATTAGAATGTTTTTATATTATATACTCATATTTACAATATTTTATGTTTTCCGTAGTTACTCCAAATTTTCAGGAATAGAAATTCCTAATTTTTTGGCTGTTTCTTCATTTTTAATTAAATTTATATCCGTTGGAAACTCTATAGGCATATTTTGAATTTCAATTTCTTTTTTCAAAATTCTGTCCGCTTGATGAGCAGTCTTTTTACCAAGATCGTAATAACTCATAGCATATGAAGCTAAGGCGCCTTTCGCTACTATATCAGCGTCGTTACAAATAATCGGAATTTTATGATCAATTGCTATTCGGCTAACCGTAGGAATGCACGAAGCAACTAAATTGTCAGTTGGCAGGAATATAGCGTCGACATCGGTGTTACATTCAACAACTGATTGTATTTCGCTGGAATTTGAAACCGTAATATCTTTTGTTTTAATTCCTAATTTTTTGCACTCTTTAGAAGCCATTTCTGCTTGAAATTTTGAATTTGCTTCTCCGGAGCTATACAAAATACCGACATTTTTACACTCCGGAACGAGAGATTTTAAAAGACTGATTTGCTTTTCAACTGGAACTAAATCAGATGTTCCGGAAACGTTTCTTCCTGGAGATTCATTCGAATCTATCAAACCTGATACCTTAAAATCTGTTATAGCTGTTCCGAGTATAGGAATATCTTTAGTTGCGTTTGCTATCGCCTGAGCAGCAGGAGTTGAGATAGCTAAAATCAAATTTTTCTTATCGTTAACAAACTTCTGAGAAATTGAATTTAAATTTGAAATATCTCCTCCTGCTATTTGAATATCAAAATCAGCGTCGTACCCAAGAGTTTTCATTTCATCTATGAACCCATTCCGAGCCTTATCAAGTGCTTGATGCTCTATAATTTGAATTATTCCTATTTTTAGCTTATTAGATTTTTTTTGAAATTTTAAAAATACAAAAATCGATACGCATATCAATAGGATGGCTGTTATCATTTTGGTTAATAATTTCATATTTATCTCCTTAAATTTATTTATCAACTTGAATTATAAATTAAATTATAAATATTCTTATATCGCGTATCGTAAGAGTAAATCAATTGATTCATTCAAAGCCTCCTTTTAAATTACTAGAAATATCTATTCCCAATTGTTTTGCTACCTCATTATTTGTGACAAGTTCTACATCTTTTAGATACTCAATAGGCATATCTTGAATTTTAACTTCTTTTTTCAAAATTTAATTGAATTGTTTACTTAATTTCTAATTTTAACCTATCAGAAATATCTATTCCCAATTGTTTTGCTACCTCATCATTTGTAACAAGTTCTACATCTTTTAGATACTCAATAGGCATATCTTGAATTTTAACTTCTTTTTTCAAAATCCTATCAGCTTGATGCGCGGTTAATTTGCCAAGTTTATAGTAATCCATAGCATATGACGCTAATCCACCTTTATTTACAGCATCAGCAAAGCTACATATCACTGGGATTTTATGTTCTAGCGAAACTTTACTAACTACTGGCATACACGAAGCAATCAAATTATCAGTCGGGAGGAATATAACATCTACATCAGTATTACATTCAACTACGGACTGAACTTCGCCTGAGTTTGAAACTGTAATATCTTTTGTTTTAATTCCTAACTTCTTGCACTCTTTAGAAGCCATCTCTGCCTGAAGTTTTGAATTTGCTTCTCCGGAGCTATATAAGATACCAACTTTTTTACACTCTGGAACGAGAGATTTTAAAAGACTGATTTGCTTTTCAACTGGAACTAAATCAGAAGTACCGGAAACATTTCTTCCTGGAGATGAATTAGAATTAACCAAACCAGATACTTCGAAATCAGTTATTGCAGTTCCCAATATCGGAATATCTTTAGTTACATTTGCTACCGCCTGAGCAGCAGGAGTTGAGATAGCTAAAATCAAATCTTTTTTGTCACTAGCAAACTTCTGAGAAATTGAATTCAGATTTGAAATATCCCCTCCCGCTATTTGAACATCAAAATCAGCATCGTATCCCAAAGTTTTCATTTCATCTATGAACCCATTTCGAGCTTTATCTAAAGATTCGTGTTCTATAATCTGTATAATTCCTATTTTTAACCCGTTATTCTTCTTTTGAATTTTTAAAATAGCTAATATAAGTAATCCTGCTGCAAGAATTATAATCAAAGTTTTATACAATATTTTCATATAATTATCTCCTTTATTTATTAACTTGAATTTTGAAATTTGTTTTGTAAGTTGATAAATCGAGTATCATATGAAAAGATCAAACAAATCATCTAGTTGCCTCCTTTCTTGGATCATTTAAACTTAGACTATTAATTATTTTATCATTTAAATTCAGCTTACTATCTTTTAAATATTCGATAGGAATATCCCCGGGCTTTTCCCCTTTAAAAATTCTATCTGCCTGATGCGCTGCTTTTCTTCCAAGTTCACGATAGTTTACCCCATAAGTCGCAGCGGCTCCTTTTTCTATCATCATATCTTCGGCACATACGACGAATTTTTCATGATCTAAAAATATTTGTGATATTTGAGGCATAGCTGATGAAGTTATCTTATCTATTGGGACATAAAGAGCGTCAACTTCATAAGCGAGCTTTTCAGCTATTTGCTGAACTTCATTCGACTGAGAAACACTATACATTTTTTGTTTGAACCCCAAATCAGAAATTCTTTTTGATGCTAATTCGGCCTGATATTTTGGGCTAGGATCAGTTGTAGAATAAAGGATTCCAATTGATTTGACCTTCGGGTTAAGAGCTGGAATTACATCGATTATTTTGTCTATCGGGGCCAAATCAGAAGTCCCGGTTAAATTTGCGCCCGGATGTTCACACGATTCTACTAAGCCAGAACTTTTAAAATCCGTTATAGCGGTTGCAAGAATTGGAATATCAGATGTTTCCTTAGATACCGCTTGAGCGCATGGAGTAGAAATTGCTAAAATTATATTTTTTTTATCACTAACGAATTTTTGAGCGATAGATGTACAATTAGATAGGTCTCCTCCAGCGATTTGAATATCAAAATCGACATTGTATCCAAGATTTTTTATTTCATCGATAAATCCTTCTCTAAGTTCATTCAAAGATTCGTGTTCAACTATTTGGATTATTCCAATACTAAGTTTATTTGATTTTTTTTGAATTTTTATAAAAGCAAATAAAAGTAAAACTACTATTGATACGGATATTAATATTTTATTTATAACTTTCATGTTATCCTCCTTTAAAATTATGATATTGAATTAAATTAAAGGGCGAAAGCCATCGAGTATCATAGCTATAGATTATTATACATTTCATTTTGATTTCCTCCTATATTTAAGAAAAATAACAAGAGCCAAACTAATTTTCTGCTTGGCTCTTTATGAAATAAAAAAGCCGCTACAGAGTCTGTCGACATCTGCAGCAGCAGGGCACCACAGATACCGACTAACTAAAATAGCGCCAATAATTCAGCAACAAAGTAAAATCGATACCCATAAAATCTACTCCCGAAAACACGTTGGTTATATTCTATCATATGTAGACGAATAAATCAATTGTCAAGATAAAAATTAGGATCAAGTCTAAAATCAGTATATCTGTCAAGTTCGATTAATTCGCCGGATTTTGGCCAGCTCCAATCCCACTCGTCCTCTGGTTTGCAGCTCTCATCAATCATTTGATTACGATTAACTAAAGAAACATATCTTATTGATAATAATTTTTTTATATTTTCATCAACATAGACATTTTCTGGCTTATCAGCTATAACCCATAAACGTCGTTGACTGCTATCAATAAACATATCAGATATTTTGTAACTCAAAGAATTGTACAATTTTACAATTTTGTCGGATTGCTTGCGTAACGAGTGAATAAGTTCTTTATATTCAGGCTTCAACGAACTATAAACTTTTTTAGCTGCATCCAACTTCTGGTTTAACAAATCAAAAAATCCTTCAGAAGTCCAAAAACGTCCCGAAGATCTAAGTAAACACATATCACAAGATTTTTCAAAATTTTCGAATTTCCCTATTTTCATAAATAACTTATGGCAACATTCAAAATATGCAATTAACGAACTGACAAGTTTCTCTACATCTTCTCTTTTCTCCTTACTTGAAGAAAACGGAAGATAATTGGTCACAGTGCCATCCTTAGGAGCATAATCAAAAGAAACTACCGAATCTTTTGTTACGGCAAAAATCCGTATCCACTCTGAAGCACGCCTATCACCCACACGTACAAAATCTAAAAGAATATTATTCTTATCAGGGTCAAATGCAACAAAATATGACCAACACTGCACAACCTGAGATGCACACGAAGATAAGACAACCGTTGAAATTGCTGATGAAACTAAATTACGAAATTTTCCTCTACGCGAAAAAATAGACATAAAATAAATTCTCCTAAAAATTAAAATTTATCATCCGAATGACGCGTGCGCGTATTATAAAATAACACGGAATGAAGATTAAACCGCATTTTAGAAACGGTATTGCTACAAACGCACAGAAGAAAAATAATCACAGTACAAATACAATAAGAGGGAGTAAACAATCATGTTTAAACTTTTAGACCAGCAATAAGTTTTGCGAGCAAAACGTGCAAGATAATGTCAAAGAAGATGATTTATATGTTCAACAGTATAAGTATGAGATTTGTCGATCAGATGTTTGTTTGGTGGGATAATGTCGTATACCGGGAATTTATCTGTAGCATAAAATTTAGCCTCAATATGCGAAATATTTTCACAAAGTTTCTCATAGCTTTTAGAACTACGGTCGCTCAAGAAGAAGCTAACAAGTTCTTTAGTTTCTCGATTTACAGCCGTCCAGAGCCATATTTTTTTTAAAATTCACACACATATTTCATCAAGTTCTAAATATTCGTTTTCTTGTTATTAAACGTCCTCATTTTACGTATTTTATCTACAACTTGCTTTACCTAATTTATCACGAACACATGATCGACATGAAGTAATCTTCCAATTCTTTTAAACCCATTACCTTCCAAGTAATATCCTATTGCTTCTGGTACAAAAAAATAAAATAAAACGCAGCTAAGCAAACATTAACCCTGGATTAGTTCTATCAAAACAGACAATTGGTGGAAACTTATCATTTTGCTTCCATGAATGTTTTAAAAGATAGTTAAAGAATTCAAAATCATGCATCCATCTTAAATTTGAAACATTTCGATCATTATCAAACACACACTCACTAAAGTACATTTCCATTTCGCCATACTCTCCATTTTCTATACCGACCATTCCAAAAATCTTACGCAATTTAGCATTAATGCTATAATATCTTTTTTCTATTTCTTTATCTGTATTATTATACATATATGTGTAGGACATCCTACTATATATTTTTTTTATTTGCTTTCTAATGGTTTTATGAGCACCTGGTAAATAAGCAAAATTAAAGTCGATTACCTCGTTAGCAATACCGTCGATAACATCATATATGAAAAGGTATCCATCAAGATAAGCGTATCCAAATGTATGATTTGCTAACCCAAGACTCACAGGAATCAAATATGTAACTATTCCCATTTTAAGTTTCTTTATTTCTTCATCATTTAAATGCTTTTTGAGTATGCCATTATTTATAATATTATAATAACTTGCTAATATGCTATCCCAACATGAAATTCTGTGAATACCTTCTTTTTCAAAGACTTCATAGCTTTCCTTCATACGACTAGGCAAATCTCCTCCTCTAAACCTAGCAAAAATACATCTCCACCAAGTTTCTCTGATGTCATACACATTTGATTTATAAAAATTTGTATATTTTTCACAACTTTCGTGAATATCATTACAAAACTTTTCAAAACGTGAGATGCTAATAACATGATTTTTAGAATTTAAAATAGAATTTTCGAAGTTTGGTATAGGTTTCTCGAAGTTTTGTGAACCTGCTTTTTGTAAATTTGCTAAAGTTGATTTCTTAGAATTCGAAGAAACAGATTTTTGTGAATTTGCTAAAGTTGATTTTTTAGAATTCGAAGAAATAGATTTTTGTGAATTTGCTAAAGTTGATTTCTTAGAATTCGAAGAAACAGATTTTTGTGAATTTGCTAAAGTTGA
>CAMUZI010000037.1 GCA_947165155.1 uncultured Clostridia bacterium
ATTAATTTTATATAGTACAGTAATAATTCAGTAATACAATGATTTAGAACTATATTTCAAATCACAGTACAGTATTTCATTTTTCATTTAAATATCTTGTATGATATTATTGACTCGCCCAAGTATTCTATTACAATTCCATTTATGGTCTCACTCTATTATTAAATTCATAGCAATGGAATTGAATTAATACTTCAATTCCATTGAAACCTGGGAAAAACTCCTAATTTCACTGAGGCCAAATCCACCTTTATTAAATTAATTTGCTCTTTTTTTTCGAACTTATTCTAGTCTAATTAGAAAAAAAAAAAAAAACGAACGAAGAGGGATTTAATATTTTATTGGATCTCTAATCTTTGTCACCCCTTGCCGTGCCAATAACTAGAATCAAAAAAAGGGGAATGTCAATGCATCCGGGAATAAACGATTGATTTCTATCAAGAGACCTGCTAGAACCGCGAACCATAGAGTACTTGCCACTGGTGCCACAGAGAGATATGTTTTTAGATCTCGCATTTCAAATCCTCCTTCGTTTTTTTCTTGTAATTTGTAATACATAATAATACAGAATTACATATTACATATAGGAATATGATCAATAATTATACATTCTATTAAAAGAATATTTTTAATTTTTATTAAAATAATATTTTAAATTTTTATTTATAATTTTTTTTTATTTTTGATTATATTTTTATTTTTTTATTATTTTAATTCTATTATATATTATTATTATACTCTTTATGTTCTTGTTATTATACTCTTTATATTGTTAATATTTATATTATATATCCTATCTATTCTCTGTTTTTAATTTAATTTAATAGAATTAAATTATTCGATAAGAATATTCGTATCGATATCTTATCTTATTTATACGATATATATAAAGTAAAAAAAAAAAAAACAGGATATATTCTATATATATATAGAATGGAAAAATGTGGAAAACAAGACAAAAAGTCTTTACAATGACAATGGAAACCAATGTAAAGGGATGTAGCGCAGCTTGGTAGCGCGTTTGTTTTGGGTACAAAATGTCACAGGTTCAAATCCTGTCATCCCTATCCGTAACTAGTAGTTATCGTATCAGCAGTAACAATAGATCAATTGCGACCGATTCAAATTGATACATACTCAATATGAATAGTTCTCCATATTGAGTATGTATGCATGCAAGATCTATTGCCATCACAAAAAATTATTTATGAAAAGAAAGCGCTCTTAGTTCAGTTCGGTAGAACGCGGGTCTCCAAAACCCGATGTCGTAGGTTCAAATCCTACAGAGCGTGATTCCGCCCCATTCTTCTTAGATTGAGAATGACACTTAAATCTTAAATATTCAATAATGGGATAACAGTCTAATCAAAAGTTTTAATTTGATCTACTGTGAATTAGTATTCAAACAAAGAAATGGGAGGTCAATAAACAAGAGAGATGTTACTTAAATCAAATATCCAACTGATCACCACGTCGATATTGTAAATATGCCGTTACAAATAATCCAGCCAAAGTAATAGGAATTAGACCTAACACGATTCCAAATAGAGAAACTTCAATCATTTGAGTTTGGTTGAAAGGAAAAAAAGTGGGGGTAATATCTATCCTTAAATAGGAATCTGTATTGACCGTGAATCTCAATGACCAAGAATTGGCAATTGACACGATAAGGAACTATAGAATATCTAAAAAATTCCAAAATTTACAATTCATCTCAAAATTTCAAATCAAATAAGTCGTATCTTATTCAGACTAATAAAAAGACCCGCGGTTATTGTTAAAACTGCTAGTAGAAAACCGAAATAACTGGTTATAGTGGGCATAAGGAAACTAGATGAAATATGTTCTTTTTATACATATGTTTATAAAGCACTTTCCTAAGTTTCCATTTATTTTTGAGATAAAAATAGGAAAATAACCAAAAAATACCACTTGAAAGATACAATTGAAAATAATTGATTCATGAATCAATTATTACGGACAAACAAAAATAAAAATATAGTTACATAGGTACGAAATCAATTCATCATCTGTGACATCTACCCATCCTGTGATTCCAAATCAACAGATTTATTGATCAACTCGTGAGTTGAGTAAACTAATCGAATGAAAAGATTTTCATTTTTTTATTTTAATTTTAATAAAAAGCTCTATCCTTTTACTGGACGACTAATTAATTCAATTCTTGAAAATGAAATAAAGAAATAAATTTAATTTTATAGTACTTGATCTCGCCCCTGATTGTGAAATTGCGTTGCTGTGTTAGAAGAAGGATAGCTATACTGATTCGGTATACTCGAAAGAGACCCTTGGTACAAAATTGACGATCTAACAAAGATTGCATTTCAGTAAATTTCTATTTACTAATCTCATCTTTTATGGAATCGATCCCCCTTTGACTGTATAAGAATATGTGGAGCTCGGCATGTCTGGAAGCACAGGAGAACGTTCTTTTGCTGATATTATTACCAGTATTCGATACTGGATTATTCATAGCATTACTATACCCTCCCTATTCATTGCGGGTTGGTTATTTGTCAGCACGGGTTTAGCTTACGATGTATTTGGAAGTCCTCGTCCAAACGAGTATTTTACAGAAAGCCGACAAGGAATTCCATTAATAACTGGCCGTTTTGATTCTTTGGAACAACTCGATGAATTTAGTAGATCTTTTTAGGAGGCTCCAATGACCATAGATAGGACCTATCCCATTTTTACAGTACGATGGTTGGCTGTTCACGGACTAGCGGTACCCACCGTCTTTTTTTTGGGATCAATATCAGCAATGCAGTTCATCCAACGATAAACCTAATCCGAATTATAGAGCTACGACACAATCAAACCCAAATGAACAAAATGTTGAATTGAATCGTACCAGTCTCTACTGGGGTTTATTACTCATTTTTGTACTTGCTGTTTTATTTTCAAATTATTTCTTCAATTAATAGAAGAAAAGGGAATATATATATATATTAGGAATTCTCTTATCCCATTCGGAAGGATATCATTTCATAATTATCTATGACTGTTTAGGTCTCTAGCATGACTGACTACTTGATCAAATGTGGAGGAAAGTGGGATAAATGGCCGATACTACAGGAAGGATTCCTCTTTGGATAATAGGTACTGTAACAGGTATTGTCGTGATCGGTTTAGTTGGTATTTTCTTTTATGGTTCATATTCCGGATTGGGATCATCCCTGTAATAATAGGATGAATTAAGTTTTCGAAATGAAAGCATAAGAACTCAACGGGGATCCACTCTTTCTTTGATGAATTCGAGGGGGTCCCGTTGAGTTCTTCCTAATCAGAATCTTTTTGTAAGGGATTCAATAGATAACTTTTTGGTATGTTTCAAAAAACTCCATTTTTTTAGTTCGTTCAAAACATTTTTTTAGTTTGGATAATATCTGTCGATACTTTTGCTTTAAAGTTGAACGAAAAGTAAAAGAAAGAAGAAATCACTTGATTTAATTCTTCTGGGTGGCGCAATAATATTGTATTCTACGAATTTTATTTTGCAAGAATTATTCATTATATAATATATTTTCTAACGGTCAAATATTCTGTAGAACCGAACCTTTTTGAGACTATACTAACGGAATCTTACTCTAAATAGATTTTATTCTGTAATAATATAGAATTATGATTTAATTATTTTTTTTTTTTTAAGTTAATTAAGGAAGTTTATTTAGTGAATTAAATTCGCGCTCTTTTTTGTTTGTCCATTATTTCACTACGTATCTATTTCGATAGAAACAATAAACAATAAGAAATGGGACTCTAGGAAAAGACAAATTATCCATCCTAGAATCCGGTTTTCCCTATTTCTACTTTACTTAAATATAATATTCTCTGCCTATTTTTTTTTAGGTTTAGTATCGAGTGGAATTTAATTCTATTACAATAGAAAAGGATTAATTTATTTCTATTCTAGCGCATTGAAATGTGAAAACAGCGACATAATCATATGTTCGAATTAATTGTAGAGTTGAAAAAAAAAGACAAGAACCAAAGTAAAATACTCTTCTTCACAAGATACATACTATGACTGACTAGTTCTACGGTACAAGGAATTCTTTAAATAGAGGAGAAAAAAACTAGAAAAACCAAAAGGTCTTTCCATAATTTATCAACAAAAATTTAGTTCTTTATTACCAGCTTAATAGGTTGATAAATCCACATACCTAAAAATTCATTTCGGACAATTGAACCTTTTCAAATTGTTTCTTTTTAAGAACCAAAAAGATTTGTGCCAAAATAATAGATGCCAAGAAGAACAACAGACCTTGTACACGTAACGGATCTTGAAGCACTATTTCTGCATCCCCCTGACCAAATCCACCCACATTAGGATTACTCGTTAATGGTTGATCAAGTTTGATAGATTCACCCTCTGAAACAAGAAGTTCTGGTCCTGGCGGTATAATATCAATCACTTCACGTCCATCCGATGCATCCACTATCGTTATTTCGTATCCACCTTTTTCTTTTCGTATAATTTTATTTACTATACCTGTTGCTGTAGCATTATAAACATTATTATTACTCTTGCTCCCGTCGGGATAAATCTGACCCCTTCCCCTATTCCCGCCTACGTATATAGGATATTTTAAGAAGTGAACATCTCTCTTAGTAGCGGGATCTGGAGAAAGAATAGGAAAGGTAATTTCACTATATTTCTTCCCAGGAACGGGGCCTACCACAAGAATATTTTTTTTTGTGGGACGATAGCTTTGAAAAGACAAATTACCTATTTTTTCTTTAATCTCGGGCGAAATACGATCAGGAGGGGCCAATTCAAAACCCTCTGGTAAAATAAGAACAGCACCTACATTCAAAGCCCCTTTTTTACCATTAGCAAGAACTTGTTTAACTTGCATATCATAAGGAATTCGAACAACTGCTTCAAATACAGTATCGGGAAGTACCGCTTGTGGAACCTCAATATCTACAGGCTTATTAGCTAAATGGCAATTAGCACATACAATCCGCCCGGTAGCTTCTCTCGGATTTTCATAACCCTGTTGAGCAAAAATGGGATATGCATTTGAAATGGGTGCTCGAGTTATTATATAGATCATGAGCAATACGGAAATGGATCGGGTAATCTCTTCCTTTATCCAAGAAAAAGCATTTCTAGTTTGCATGGTCCAATCATTCATCCTGAAAATTTCTACAATAAGATTAGGTAGGTTACTGGAATAGTTCCCTATCCATTATTCTGCTATTTACTCAAATGATTTTCCTAGAATATAGGAAGAATACGAGTAGAACGAAAAAGAATAAGTCAATTTTTTAATGTTTAGCAAAAAAACAAATTTTATAATTGGATCAGTGGATCGTTTTTTCAGTCATTCATTGAATGATAAATCACTACAAGTGACGGAGATACACGATTTAAATAACGGAAAATCCAGTATTTTAAAATTGTATCTAAAATGACTGGAAAAGTGGAAACAAGACCAGATATAATTTGATCATTCTGAGTAAATCCAAAATCTTTATAGACAGACCCAATCATTAGTTCCCAACCATGAGTTGAATGGAATCCTATACATAAATCAGTTAATAAAAGGATCGAAAAAGCTTTTATTGTATCACTTAAGTTATATAGAAATTCTTGAACCCAAGAGTTAAGAATAATGAGTTCTTGATTACCCCTAATAGAATAACCACTTAGAATAAGGAAACATATTATATTTGTACAGAAATGCAAAATCGTATGGATACGGTCTTGGTTGTTCGTCTCTATCAATTGGATGCTTTCTTTGTAGATTTCCATACGAAGATTTTGTAAATGTGTTTCCGGGTATTCCTTTAGCATTTCATCCAAGAGGAACAGTTCCTCGAACTCTATCAATTTCTTTAAAATCGTTTTTTCTTGAATAATATTCAAGAAAATTTCGGATTGTTTCGTATTCCACCAATTAGTAATCCAAGATTCCAGACTTTTCTTAAATGTAAACGAGATGCACCAGGGCAAAAAGACTATAGATGTAAGACATAGAAGGGGAATGAATGCTTTCTTTTTTGCCATTTTTCGTCTTTAATGAACTCAGTTTCATCTCATTTGTCAACTATATAGAATAGAATAATAATTTTTCTATCAAGCATAAGTTCTATTACAAGTAAATACAAGTAATAGAGCCTAGCCTATGTATCAATTTCTAATTTTTTTAATATAAATTGAGAATCGATTCTCGCTTTTTTTATTTGTAATTTGGAAGTTTGTTTTTTGCTTTAATTTGGAAATAAAGAATACAAAATAATACAGAAATCAAAAAATAAATGCTTTCTTAGAGAAAGCATTTATTTTTTTGATACAACGATTTCCATTGGTAGACTCAAGAATATGGAACGATTTCCATTGGTACACACAAGAATCTGGACAAGTCCCAAGCTTTTTGTATAACGTTGCGTGGAGTCCTATCATAATAATCATCAACAGGAGTCAAAGGAATGGTCCCTTGTTCTCTTGTTTGCATATAAAGGACACCACTACTGGGTTCTGGGTTAGGGTTAGCTTGTAGTATGAGAGACTGAATATCTTCCATACGAACTCGGAGAAAAATACGACGATATGTTCCAGGAAATCCGTAACGAAAAAAACACACCATTCTATTTTTTTTATCGAAAAAATTATAACCACTCCCCACATTCCAAAAAATTAGAAGCCACCAATGTAAACTTAGAAAGAGACCTGCGATTCCATAGAAAGTCAGGGTGACCCCTTGTGGCAAAAAAGGAACTACAAATTCAGATGAAATCAAAGAGAAAAAATGTCTACCATAATAACTGGAAACTGAAATATATAACACCCCTAATGAACCTAAAAGAGTGAAAGAAGCCCAGAAGAAATTGATTGGTTTTCGGGACCCCGGTACAATGTCAAGCCATGCGTCTTGTGAACGACAACCATGTTTTTCTGATCCCCAACTAATGAATTTTGGAACATTAACCAATAAAGCAGACATTACAATTAAGACAAGGCCCACTAAAAACACATAAACGTTTATCATAAAATGGGGTACCTCAATTTCGTATTTGTACCTGTTATTTTTTTTTTATTGTTATATTAATTATATTAATATTTTTGTTGTTATATTAAATCCTCCTTATCTTATTAAGGTAATATTAATAGTAGTACTTTTGCCCATATCTAAAAAATCTTGTTTTTTTGAACATGAAGAAATAAAGAAGCCATTGCAACTGCCGGAAATACTAGGCCCACTAAAGGAACAAAAAGGGAAGGTAAGTTTATCATAAAATGGGGTACCTCAATTTCGTATTTGTACCTGTTATGTTATTTTTTGTTGATTGTTATATTAATAATATATATTTTGATTTTTCTTATATTAAAGATAGTCTATAATCACTAGAATTCATATAGACTTATACTAAGTATATCTAAATGAATAGAGATGAATAGATAGATATATCTATTATATACGGAGTATACATAATTAAGTATATAATATAATAAATAAAAAATCAAAGAAAAAATGAATAAGATTTATTAAGAATCAAAAGGAAAAATCTAAAAATAATAAATGTTTTATTAAAAATAAAGAGTGTAGAACGAACTAACTGGATTTATTTTGCCCTCTATTTCTACAAGAAACATGTGTATGATAATAAATGTTTTTTATTATATTATTCTTAGTTCTTAGTATTTTTCTATTCTTATCTTATTACTGTGTGTTCTAATTTGATTTTTGTATAATAATAATTTATTATAATTCTATCTGAATTATTTTTCAGTTTGAGTCAAAGGAAAGAAACCATGGAAATGCAATAACTCACTTAAAACCTCTTTTAAAGAATTACGTGGTACGATTGAATCAAATAAGCCCTTTTCGAATAAAAATTCAGCCGATTGTGAACCTTCGGGCACTTCGATATTCAACGTTTGTTCAATTACTCTTTTACCTGCAAATGCTATGTAAGCGTCGGGTTCAGCAATAATGATATCCCCCAACATTCCAAAACTAGCTGTTACCCCACCAGTAGTAGGAGATGTAAGTATCGGTACATAGAATAATTTTTGATTGATTTGATAATTATATAAAGCAGAAGAAATTTTAGCCATTTGCATTAAGCTCAAACTTCCTTCTTGCATACGCGCTCCTCCAGACGCACATACTATAATAAGAGGTAAACGTTGATTGGTAGCATATTCGATCAACCGAGTGATTTTCTCACCCACTACGGATCCCATACTACCTCCCATAAACTGAAAATCCATAATACCAATTGCTACAGGAATACCATTTACTTGACCTGTGCCTGTTTGAACCGCCTCCAGTAATCCGGTTCTGTCTTGATAAGAATCAAGACGATTTTGATAATCATCATTTTCAGAAGGTTCGTCTTCCGAACTATTTTCAGA
>CAMUZI010000038.1 GCA_947165155.1 uncultured Clostridia bacterium
TGTCTATTTTTTCTCGTAGAAAGAGAACTCGTCGTTTAGTTTCGTTAGCAATTTCAGCAGTTGCCACATCTTTGTGTTCGTCTCAAGTTGCATTATGCTTGCCTCTTGTGATAAACGGTGAAGAGTTTGTCTTCGACGGTAATGATGTCTATATTTTGGGTTACAATGCAAATAATCGTGAACAAAAGTTTGAGATGGAAATAAAAGTAGGAAAATATAAGGTCTATCTCACGTCAGAAAGAGCCAAGTTTTTACAAAAGGTTGGTAAACGTTGTTGTGAATCTGAATCCATAACTATCGATTTTTCTGAATATCAAAGGGCCGAATATGAATTAGATCTGTTGAAACGAAGATTTGAAAGACAACAAGAGAAAGAACAAGTGGGAGAACTAAATAATATAGAACAAGTGGAAGAACTAAATATAGGACAAGTGACAAAACAAAAGGTAGAACAAGAGATGGAACAAAAATGGGAATATAATGCTAACATAAACGAACTTTATGATTTGCTTAAAAAATTCGAATTTGAATATCACGTTGACTATTCCGAATATGACTATACTTTAAAAATATCTAAATCTAAGCCGTTGCGGATAACGGAAAGTTCTCTTAGAGAAATTGTATTACATGACCAAACTATTCAGTTTGCTCTTAAATTCCTAAAGTTTTATGAAACAAGTCAAATGGTAAATGTTAGTGGTAGATTTAAATTTAAAAAAGTACATATCACGGAGGACGACGAGAAGTTTATTATCAAAGTAACCCTGTAGCAAAATTGAGATAGATTTAAAGTTTAAATCTCCCCATTTTTGGGGAGATGTTTTGCATTCTTTTCTTAAAACTCGGGAATTTTTAATTGTTGTCCTGGAACTATTGGTGATATTTCTAAATTATTTAAAGCTTAATTTCGTCCTCAAAATTATTTTTTTATCAAAAATGATGATTATTCTTGATTTTTATTTATTCTTGTAATAAAATACGTTCCCCACTTTGTGGGAAAATATTATTTTAGGAGGATTTATTTATGTCTATTTTTTCTCGTAGAAAGAGAACGCGTCATTTAGCTTCGTTAGCAATTTCAGCAGTTGCCACATCTTTATGTTCGTCTCAAGTTGCATTATGCTTGCCTTTTGTGGTAAGTATTGAAGGAATTTCCTTCGACGGTAATAATGTCTATATTTTGGGTTTCAATGTCAATGCTTGTGAACATAAGTCTGAGTGGGAAACGAAAGTAGGAGAATATAATGTCTATACCACGTTAGAAAAATTGGAATTTTTAGGAAAGATTGGTAAAGATGCTCATGTAATGAATCTAACGGAGTGTGAGGACGTGACTATCAATTTTTCTAGATATTTCGAGGCTGAAGACATATTAAATCGGTTGAAACAAGAATTTGAGAAAGAACAAGAGGAAGAACAAGAGGAAGAAGAACCAAGTATAGAACCAAATAGAGAACAAGACGAAAAACTATGGATGGAACGAGAGTTAAAACAAGACGAACAAGATGTACGTAACGTAAATAGGATTTGTAATTTGATTGGAGAATATGAGTGGGATAGTGGATATGCCGATGAATATTCTATAGAAATAAATGCAAATGGTGATTCTGGATTGAAAGAAAATTTGAGAAAAATTATATTATGTGACCCATTGATTCAACATGGTCTTAAATACCCAAAGTGTTATTCCAATGTTAAAATGATAAATGGAGAATTGAGAAAAATAACTATCACAAAGCAAGAGGATAAGTATTGTATCGAAGTAAAACTGAAGAAGTAAGTTTGAATTAAATCTTAAGTTTAAATCTCCCCATTTTTGGGGAGATGTTTTGCATTCTTTTCTTAAAACTCGGGAATTTTTAATTGTTGTCCTGGAACTACTGGGGATGTTCCTAAATTGTTTAAATCTATGATTTCATAATATCTATTTCCATCTCCTAGAAGTTTGAGTGAAATGCTCCATAAATTATCTCCGGGTTTGACGACATAGATATTACCGTTTTCTTTTATGGGGATCTTTAAAATTTGTCCAGGATATATAGTCTCATTTTCAAGATTATTGAGACTCATTATCATGTTGTATTTCGTCCATGAACCAAGATATTTTCTCGAGATATTCCACAAGGTATCTCCACTTACCACGTTATATAACATCCATCCTGACATAGGATTTTGTGGAATTAGCAATGTTTGCCCCGTGTGAATAACATCGTCAGTCAAATGATTTAAAGTTTGAATTTCATAGTATTTTTGTCCAGTTCCTAGATAATTTTGTGCTATTCCCCAAAGAGTGTCTCCTGGTTTGACCGTATATACAACAGGTTTTGAGTCAATTACCGCATTCCCTTCTTGTGTACAATTGTTGTATACTCCCGCGGGGGATGTTGAGATTTGCATAGATGACTGTACATCAACTCTAGATTGGGGATCTATGGTTGTGTTTTGTATACTAGTTTCGTTCATATTGTTCAATTTATAAAATCCTCCATTCGATATATTCATGTTTAGATTTTCTATTACTTTTTTATAATTTTTATATGAAACGTCTAAATTGATATTACTTCCCCAATTTGCAATCGATCCTTCGTTTGTATACTGCCAAATGCATAAGTTTTCTACGTCATCGGGTTTTTTACCAAAAAATCTTATCCATAAATCAACATCAAGTTTTTTAATACCGTTCTTTTTGTAACTTTCATACGACGAAAATAAACACGGATAAAAATTCATATTTTTTATGGTGTTCAAAAAAGCTTCTATGATTTCGAAGTACTTATTTTTTCCCAGATCTTCAATGCAAAGAGCTTCTATATCTAAGCAAACCGGATATTCTATGTTAAATTTTGAAATCGTTGAAATACAGTGTTTTGCTTCGCATTTTGCGTCACAAACGTTATCAGAATACAAAGTATGGTAAACACCCATCGGAATTTTAAGATTATTCAGAACAGTTGCATTTTCGCAAAATCGTGGATCAGTTCCAAAACATCCGTATGTTGCTCTTAAAATAACGAAATCGAAGTCACTTTTTTTGATTTTTTTATCAATAGTGCATTGAAGAGAAGAAATATCCATGCCATAATACTTCATACAAAATCACCCCAGATGTACAAAAATTAAAACCCACTTTTATATACTATTTGGAATGTTTTTCATTGGTGAATACTATTCGAAAGGTGTTACGAAAAACGAATATGTATAAAAAAAATATCAAAATAACACAATTGCATTTGATATATATTTTCGTGTTTTTACAAAAGCACAATTTAAAATGGTTCCACTACATTAATCGATCGGAGTGTGAAATATATGATATTTAGTTCTAAATCTCGTAGGTTCATGTTTTTGACATCAAATATATGGTTTTATTTTCTAATAGAGACATAATTTAAAATGTTTTACTACACAAATCAGCATTGCTAAAAGTGAGTAGAAATTGCGATTTATTACTGTAAAAAATTAAGAACTAAAATTGCTAGTTATTTTGTTTTAAATAGTTTTTTGATCTATACTTTTAGGTTGTTTTCAGTATAATCTATTCGATTTTAGCAATGTCCACAAATCGATCGGAGTGTGAAATATATGATATTGGTTCTAAATCTTGGAAGTTCATCTTTAAAATTTAAGGTTTACACTCAAGCAGTTGAAGAATGTTTGTGTGCTGGTCTTTACGAAAAAATCGGATTTGAAACTAGCAAATTAAAATTGGTAAAAAATGGTAAAGTTTTAAATTATTCACTTCACTTACCCGATCATCGTTCAGCAATATGTTCAATGAAAGAAGTTTTAATTGATAGAGAAATTGGAGTATTAAGCGATTTTTCAGAAATAACCTCCATAGGACATCGTGTAGTTCACGGTGGAGAATATTTTAGTGCTCCAACACTTATAGACGACTATGTAATAGAAAAAATCAGGGAGTTAGAAATTTTAGCTCCGATACACAATGCTATAAACCTCGAGGGAATTTTAGATTGTATGGTAGAGTTTCCAAATGTTCCTCAAGTTGCGGTGTTTGACACATCATTTTTCCACGATCTGCCAGAAAAAGTAAGAAGATACCCAATTCCGAGGTATCTGTCAGATAAATACAAGATAAGAAAATATGGTTTTCATGGAATTTCACACGAGTATGTATACAAAAAATACATTGAAAAATCCGAAAATAAAGGTGCAAGAGTGATTTCTTGTCATTTAGGGAATGGTTCTTCGATTTGCGCGATAAAGAATGGTAAACCTCTGGAAATAAGCATGGGCTTTACACCTCTTGACGGATTAATAATGGGTACCCGCTGCGGAGCATGTGATCCTGCAATTGTGACATATCTTATAACCAGATGTGGATTTTGCTCTCACGAAGTAGAGGAAGTATTAAATAAAGAATCAGGGCTGTTAGGAATATCGGGAATTTCAAGTGACATAAGAGACCTCATGAAACAAAATGATCACAACTGCAAACTCGCACTCGAAATGTATTGCCAATCAATAGTTAAGTACATAGGAAGCTATTTTATGTTACTCGAGGGACTTGATGCACTAATATTTACTGGTGGGATAGGAGAAAATATTCCAGAAATCAGGGAAAAAATCTGCCAGAGTATCAAATGCATAGGCGTATCAATTGACCACTTACTAAATAGTCCCACAACCAAAAACAACATGATATCCAATGCTAACTCAAAAATTGATGTTCTCGTTTCAAAATCAGATGAAGAATTATCAATAGCAACCCAGACATACAGCCTCATCAAATCATAAGCACGATATACCGAATACTCATCTTTAAGAACTAAAAAATGTCATCCGTAATATAAATCAGCTCATTTCATAAGACTTGAAACGAATTCAAGACATGAGTCCTCTCTACGAATACAACAATCAAAAAAACACTCATCATCATAAATTGGATATATCCACATGCACAACAACCACTCAGAGATAACATCACGAGCTAAGTCTTTAAAAAGGCCACGGAAATCTCCACACCTTAGATTCTTCTTTTGCTCATCGGAAGCATTTTCATAAACTTTAGGTACAGGTTGACTGAACCCATAACCTCCATGAAATTTCCACGAATTATTTTTAAATTTTAAAAACCATGTTCCTCTCCACTTGTAATCACCAGAATATGAACATTTGATATCATCAACATACAATTTACCGTAATGAGTGTCGTTTTTATCTTCTCCAACCCTGAACTTAAAAGTCCAACTCTTAAGAAAATTGAAATCAGAAACATGAGATTTATAAAATTTACTCTTGGTATCCTTAACCTTAATGCCAAACTTTGCTTCGAGCTTTTCTGGATCAAAATCTAAAGATAAATTCGACACAAACGAGCAAAGCTCATCATAAACAGGCATAACCGAGTACAACATTGACATCATGTCACGATCTTTATGAATAGAAACGTGCTTCTTCAAACTAGACAAAAGACCAAGTTTTTCTGCCAAATATAAATAACCACTTCGTTTATCATCGCACAATTTCTTACTAGCAAAATGAGATATAGCTCCAGCACCACCTGCAGCTAAAATTCCTGTCATAGCAAGCCGCGACCAAAACTCCCGAGGAGAAAAACTTCTCGCCTCTCTTGCAACGATAGGCATCAATTCTTTGTTAGATACTGCTCCCGCATAACCTGGTTTAATATCCTTCAGTCTAACTTGTCTAACAGCATTTCTTCTGTTTCTCCTTAAAGAATAACCACCTCCAGGTTGGCGCACAAACTTTTTCACAGCCAGCGCATCGTTACCGCTAACAAGCAACAACGCCAAAATTCCCGACAACAATTTTTTTTTTCTCATAACACTTCTCCTACACAATCAAGTCTTCTCTGATATTACACTATCTCAAAAAAATGTCAAGCACATTATTTTTTTAGCAAAGCATTGCAAAAACAGGATATAAATGGTAAAGAGAAAATATGGAAAACTAAATGAAATGTCTAAAATGTGGAAGAAAAGAAAAAGTGAGAAATGGACTTATGAGAGGAAAACAAAAATATAAATGTAAATCTTGCGGATGTAACTATACTGGCAGCCCACTTGATGTGTAAAGCCTACAATAAGATCAAAACATCCCTAACAACTAACCAAAAAACAACATTATTATTCAATTTTTAAGGCACAAACCCTTTTATTTACGGGATCTACTAGATCACAAGAAAATTCTTCTTAAATTCTCCAATTTGCTGTTAGCAAAAAATGTTTCACATAATATAATGTCGCTCGCAAGTTTTCCACAGAGCCGTTTAAGTTTCCTTGTTGATTTTTGTTTTATTTAGTAGTTACTTTGTTTGCTTCTTGATTTCGTTTAGCTTTTTGCGAAATTTGGGAGTGTTTTGTTGTCTCTAAACAATCATGTCGAGGTTCATTACAAAACAGCAAAAATAAAAAGTCAACGGTATGACGTTGAAAATAATGAAAAAAATCTGAGAAATTTTCTTTTTTTGGCGTTTATGACAATAATTTACAAAAAACACACTCTTTTATGTAGATTAGAACGTGTTTTAATTTTGAAACTTACGAAGTAACTTTATCGATATTAACATTCAAGATTGAAAACAACCCAAAAATCGACTAAAGTTCCAAAATTATTTGATCACAAAAAAATAACTGCCTCTGAAATACAGAGGATAGTTGAATGCTGTTGTTATGCGCATTTGAAAAAAGTCGTTAAGTCAATATAATGGTACTGCACGACGTCCAGGCGGTTAGTCACTCTCCTTTGAAAAGGAGGTGATAACTATGAATCTGAATGATATTTGTGTTATATCTCAGATCATTATTAACTCTTTATTGATAATTAAAATCATAAAAGAATTAATGAAATAACCGCTCTTGTAGTGAAGAACGGTAAACATTAAATTTTCACTTATGGACTAACCGCAATTGCGGTGTCGTGCTATTATTATGCGCATAAATGATAAAAAAGTCAAGACTT
>CAMUZI010000039.1 GCA_947165155.1 uncultured Clostridia bacterium
TACGTTTTGGTTAGGATTCGAGATATTATTGGGTGGGCCCTTCCTGTATACAAATGCAGGTTATACGGGTACATTACGACTCGGTGGGATAGTTTTTTAAGCAGCATTGCTAAAAATGGATAGAAATTACGAATTTAATAAAGAAATCGATATTCAAAATTGTTGATTGTGGTTTTGAGCAGTTTTTTCTTCAATCTCCCATGTTTGACACACTTTGAGATGTTTTATTTTCGTCTACTCAATTTTAACAATGTTTATGGAGTTTATTATGGTTGAATTTGATGATGTATTTTTTAAATTGAATGAGATAAAAGAAAAAATTTCCAATCTCAAGAGTGCGGTTAATTTTGACGAAAATTTGATAGTTCTAAAAAAGCTCGAAGAAAAAGTTTCTGCACCCGGTTTTTGGAGTGATAAAGAATATTCAGATGCCGTTTTGAGTGATTTGAAATCTGTTAAGCGTAAAATAGAAGGTTTCAAAGAATTAAACAAAAATTTCAGAGATATTCTCGATTTTGCGGAACTTTGCAATGACGAAAATGATTGTTCATTTTTAGATGAAATAAAAAGCAATGTTTCTAAACTTTGTGATAGATTGGAGGATTTTACTGTTGAAACTCTCTTAAGTGGACCTCATGATAAAAATAATGCAATTCTTACGCTTCATGCTGGCTCCGGTGGAACCGAAGCACAAGATTGGAATGAAATGCTTTATCGTATGTACTGCAGATGGGCTGAACAAAATGATAAGAAAGTGAAACTATTGGACTTTCTGGATGGCGATGAAGCTGGGATGAAAAGTGTATCTATTCTTGTCGAGGGTGAAAATACGTATGGTCTTTTGAAGGGTGAAGCTGGAGTTCATCGATTGGTTAGAATTTCTCCATTCGACGCTGGTGGAAGACGTCACACATCTTTTGCGGCGGTTGAGGTTATACCTGAAATAGATGATAAAATATCTGTCGAAATTTCTCCCGATGACATAAAAATGGACGTATTTAGGGCTAGTGGAGCAGGCGGTCAACATGTTAATAAAACGTCTTCTGCAGTTAGGTTAACACACATACCTACAGGGATAGTCGTAAGTTGCCAAAATGAGAGAAGTCAGGTACAAAATCGCGAACAAGCTATGAAAATGCTTAAATCTAAACTCCTAGAAATAAAAGAGCGTGAACAACTCGAGAAAATAGAAGACATAAAGGGTATTCAGAAGGAGATCACTTGGGGTTCGCAGATTAGGTCTTATGTCTTTATGCCTTACACTTTGGTTAAGGATCATCGAACTGGAGTTGAAATTGGAAATGTTGAAGGCGTCATGAATGGTGATATCAATAAGTTTATAAATGCCTATTTAAAGATGAGTGCGAATTAAAAGCGGAGTAACTAAAATGATACGCTAATCGTGGTGAAATTCGCAATATATATATATTTAGTTAATGTTTAAGTTATAAAATTGATTTTATTACTGAAGAAATAGTGTAATCTGTTGGTGGGGTGATTTTTATGTTCAAAAATAAAAAAAGTGTTTCCACGATAGTTGCATTTATATCTGCTTTTGTGCTAATTTCGCCTAGCAATTTTACTGGAGCTATTAAGAGGCGTCGGCTTTATGTGGGAAATTCACTGTCTAACAATTTTGCGAATAAAAATAGAAAAAAAATGTTACCTAGAAGTAGTAGTGGCAAAAAAATTAAAAATTTACTTAGAAGAAAAATAGCGGGTTCGAACAAGGCTTCCTTGAAAGCACAAGTGCAAAATGCATTGAAAAGAAAAGTGCAGATTGTAAATAAGCGCAAAACACAAAAAATAAATCGTAATTTCAAGGAAAAAGTACAAACTTCAGAAAAGTCTGTGCGTGATATCAAAACATTAACTGATATTTCTTTGAGAACACAAAAACAGAACAATGTACTAGAAAATGCTGCACAAACCACAAAAGAATTCGTGAATAAGCACAAAGTACCGGTCGGTATTATATGTGGGACAACAGGCTTATTTACGGCAAACAGAATGTATAATCTAAAAAAATATCATAAAAAATTGCCACTAGCAACAAAACTAATTTGCAGTAGTAGTCCTTTTCAATTGCACTTTTTAAACGTAGGAGAAGGAGACTGTATATTAGTCAGATACAATGATGGAAATCAATTTCATAATTGGCTTGTGGATGCCGGTTATAATTTCGGGTTCGGTTTGACTGATGTGACTCAATATCTGAAAAAACTAGATATAAAAGATTTGAATGGAATTGTTTTGACGCATCCACACCCAGATCACTATTGGAATTTGAAATATGTATTTAATGAATTTAAGGTTGAAAAGTTTTATCATTCATACATGGATACTCCAGTAAAATTGATAGATAAAATTAATTCCTTAAATTATAATACAAGAGTAACACAGCCTAAGGACAAATTCCAGGGTGACAAAATAAATGTGGCAACGAAAATTTCGAATCTGAATCAGCAACCTTACACTCTTTATAAACATAACAATTTTTCTATAAAAGCTCTAGGTCCTTTGAAAAAACACAAAGATGTAAATGATAATTCTATTGTTTTACTTATTGAGTATGAAGATAAAAAGATTCTGTTAATGGGTGATGCGGGCATAGAAGCAGAAAGAGAACTAATGAATAGTGAATACAAGGATACAATTAAAAATGTTACTATGGTGAAAATAGGACATCATGGAAACAATTCTTCATCAAGCAAAGAATTTGTAAAATACACTAACCCAAAGATAGCTGTTTGTTCAACTGGTGGACATTTTGTGAGTTTTGGTCTTTTAAATGTACACGAACAGCCTTGGGTAATGAATCGTTGGAAATCGTGTAGCGATGGTAAATGCGAAATTTTAACTACTGAAGAACAAAATAACATAGTGGTGTATTACGATAATTCAAATAGAACTATTAAGAGTGCGCGTTTGGAACGCAATGCTAAGGATTTGAGCTGAGACAAAAAATCGTAGTTTATATACTGGAGATAACGTAGTTGACCGGATCATATCAAACTGCAGGCAATTAAGTGTTATCTTGAAGGAAATGGTTTTAGAAGAATAGAAAAGTTAGTGCATGTTAGTCATGTGTCCATTATTGATTGGCCAAAGCAATTAACCTCCGGTTGAGGGTGTTTCTAAGAAAAATAAGAAAGTAGATACCTTAGGATTTGACGAGGTGTGCATGAACTTTAAAGGGAATGTGACTTTGAACATTGATAAACAGAAGAACTAAAAAACTTATTGGTTTCTTCGTGGGCGATCGAAGTTCCAAAAATTTTGAGAAGCTTTGTCAAAACATTTTTTATATCCATTCTAAATTTTATACTACTGGTAGGTTCGCAGTTTACAATGTCGTCCCTGCACATAAGCTACCTCATTGGTAAATCTCATACTTATACTGTTGAACGTATTATTTCTTAAGCCTACATAAAGGTAAAAAAATAAGATAAAATTAAGTAAGTTCACCTTTGAATTTAATAGTTAATTTTTCATCACTCCAAGTTATTTGTTCAACAATTAACCGAAGGAGTGATTTTTTTGCGAGTAAATCGAGATTAAAAAAATTACTCTTGAAATATCGTAAATTTTTCAAAATTTGCTGCACATCAGCTTTCTGAGTCTGAGTGATAGAAAGTTCGAACTGTTGTTTTCTTTTCTGAAGTTCCAAATTTTTGATTTGGCCATTAATTTTGGCAAATTTAATTTTTATGTCTTTGAGGAGGGGGGACCGATGTGATAGTTTTAAGATAGTCAAAATATTTTTTTCGTTGATATAAAAACGCGGTACCACTGTATTATTGAAATAACACTAAATAAATAAACAACTCATAAAAATTAGCAAGATGTGTAATATTGTTTGACAATGCTATCATGCGAAAATATAACAAGAATCTGTGATCTGTTACTTAAATTCGACAATTTCTGCAAAATTTGTTGTTTTGAAATAATTTGCATTCCTTGTGCTATTCCATCTAGCCAGAGGACAAATTTTACTTCACTATTAACATCATATAATATAACGCATGAGCAATAGTGATTGACATTTCCAACAATAGTGAATGTGGGAAAATAGCCAAAGTGACATTCAAACAATCTTTTCACATCTTTTAATGCAGGCTCAGGTGTATTGGGATTCGATAAAGTGCTACAGTTATTAAACTGCACAAGATAATTATTTTGGTATGTTTGTTGTTTGGATAAAGTATCAAAAGCATCATTTAAATCACTACATACAGGAGAGTAATTACGAATACAGTAACGATAAAGTAAACCCACCAATCCTAATTTCATCCAATTGAAGCCGTCAAACCGGCCATGAAATAAGTTATTCACACTGTGAAATTTCCCATCACTTAACCAATTTTCATATCCATCAGAAATTGGCCTATACTCTTTGGGAATATATATCTTTCTATTTAGAAAATTCCCATCGTATCTTTCGCTCAATTGCTTATTTATCCACTCTATTGTCTTATTTATTTTGGCAGAACCATATTTTCGACATCTAATATCGGGAAGCATTAAAAATTGAATAAAAACATCATTCCAACAAGAATTATTTTTCCATCCACACAAGAAAAAATTACTCTTGATAAATTGTTCATCAACAGTGCAAATTTTGATTTCATCTGCACTTTTGACATTAACATCATTTTCAGGTAACCCTGCCGGTACTTTTTCATCACTAGAACATAAAAGCACTGTCGATACAACAAGACTTATTGATGGTAAAGCAATAACACCGCCTAATAACAATTTACTGCTCGTAACTGATCTTTTTTTAGAACGAATATACAGTAATTTTCGATTAACTGGGTAATATTTTCTCACCGGACGCCTTTTCACCGAACTAGTAAAACTACAAGTCACGGTGAAAAGTAATAAAACAAAACTAATCACTTTTTCGCGAATCACACAAATCACCGCCAGTGCTCATTCTAAGATTAAAACAATCGTAAATCAAGTTAATTAATAAAGTAATCAGGTTAATTCAAAATTGAGTTTCAATAGTATCTACAGTGGCTACCATTGGTCTAGTAGAGTTAAGAAAGCTTTAAAGATCCACAAAATTGTCAAATGTGCACTTATTAAGCAAAATATTCAAAAAAAGCTAATCAAATCTCCCGTTTGTATTAACTTCTACTGGAAATCCAGGTTAGATTTGGATAATCATGGGTATCTTGCAAAGTTAATCATTGATGGATTAAAAGGATATCTTCTTTTCGATGATGATAAAAAACATATTGTTAAAATATCACATTCTTATTGGGATAGTGATGGTGTTAAAGTACAAATTGATGATAGTTGTTGATTCGTGTATTATGAATAATT
Organism: uncultured Clostridia bacterium; assembly: GCA_947165155.1. GTDB lineage: Bacteria > Bacillota > Clostridia > Oscillospirales > Acutalibacteraceae > Improbicoccus. Next base: position 5,335 of record CAMUZI010000039.1, read on the forward strand.
TTATTTATATTTATTTTGAAAAATCGGTTGATAATTAGTATAATTATATAGATTTACACTATTCATGGAATTAACTTACGCATCGATTTTGGTAATATCTACAACATTCGGAGGAAAGCTTGGTCATTGAAAAATTAAGAGAAATTAAAAAGCTTAGATTCAAAATTAAAAGAATAGATGAGCAAATAGAAGACATCAGAGGCAAAATGGAACATCATGCAATAATCTATTCTGACCTTCCGAAAAATCCTGGATACAAAGATAATATTATGGAAATATTCATGTCTAGAATTGAAGAACTAGAACTGGAAAGAGCTAAAATTCAACTGAAGATCGACATGATTCTCGATGAAATATCCTTTCTACCTGAAGCTTCATACAGAGTTTTGATTTACAAATATGTAGACGAAATGTCTTGGAAACAGATTTCTCAAAAACTTGGATATAGTAAATCGTCATGTCAAAGATTTTGTAATAATGCTAAAAAAATTTCATTTTAGTTAAGAAAATAGAATTTTTGGGTTGACTTTTTCTGCTGAG
>CAMUZI010000040.1 GCA_947165155.1 uncultured Clostridia bacterium
TTACAGATATTAAAAGAATGATTGAAGCTAAAAAAGAGTTAGGATGGAAATTTGTATTTTTAGGTGCAAATATAGACTCGTTTAAGGTAGCCGGAGATATAGGTATTGAAAAAAACAATGTGCGCAATTTTGAGGCATCAGAAGTAGGAGTGAAAGCATGTATGGCCTTTTGTAGTGACGAATTGGATAATTATATGTCATGATATAATGCAAATATTTACCCGGTTAGATAATTTAAATTTGTATGAAAAAAAGATAAAGATTTTTCAGAATGTTTACTTATTTATTTGGTAGATCATAAGTTTGCTCCTGTCGGGGGTCACCTTCTTTTACTTTTGCTTCCAGATCTGAAATTTGCTTTTTAAAACTTTATGCAGAATCAAAAGCAAAAGGAACGAAAACCAATAACTTCGTTCCAAATAAAACTTAGGTTGTAATATCAGTCTTTTAAAGTAACAACGAGTTCGTATGTAAATGTGGCCTCCTTATGCAGAAATTCAATACAATGCCCGGCAGTATCAACCTTAATAGAATAATACTCTGTTGTTATGCGTTCATTCTGCCACAATTCAGTCTCAACATCATAGCGAAACTTACCTGGACCGCTTGTGCTTAACTTATCATCTGCACATATTATCCCAGATATAAGAAATTTTAAACCACCCAGGTTTTTAACAAATATATCATAATATTTTTTGTCTTTGATAAAATTACTTATCTGCGAATCTGTAAATTTTCCACTAAATTCTTCTCTATCTCTAAACTTATATATAAATTTAATTGATTTTACACAACTCAGGATTTTATCATCACATATCTCAAACCCACCACTTCGGATACCACCTAACTTTTTACAAACTTCACACAGGTAATTAAAGTTCTCATTTCCAATAAGTTCAGTAATCTTATTCGCGACTGTAGCGTCAAATTTTGATATTGGTAAGATGGCCACTGGTGCGGGTATCGAATTAACGTTTAATTTCACCGCAACAGGTTTATGAAAATTTTTAGTCCGATTACTTGATTTCATAACAGTTGTAGATCCAAACATTTCTGAATTTTTTACAACATCGGACTTATCGTCTTTTCTAACGCCAAGATAGGTCAACCATCCTACTAAACCAAATGCAGCTAGGCTACATCCAAGCCCTACTTTCACTCCAGTTGAAAGTCCCAAAGACTTAGGTGAAGGCAACGCTTTATTTTCCACACCGTGTGCTGAAGATGCGGGCGAACACAAATATGCACACGCCATAGCACTTATTAATTTACGCCTCAATGAACTCATATAAATACCTCCCAATAATTATAAATTCTTGGCCCTTTAAATCGGACCATACCCATATTAAATCCTTTTTTTTTGTCAATAATAAACTCATCATTTAGTTTTTTTTTTATACGAAAAAATATACTCTGCATAATTGATAATCTACATTTTCATAAATATCTTGGATTCGGCATTGCTAAAAGTGGATAGAAACCTTAGAAATATCACTCTAAAAACGAAAGAATAAAGTTTGCTTACACTTTATTTCTGTTGCCTTTTTACTAGTTTATTCGAATCATTTTGCTCCATCTATTTTTAGCAATACCTGCTTCGTCTTGTCTACTGTGTTGAAAAATAAATTATTGGATGTTAGAATACCTAAATTAATATGGAGGTGTTGTTTTTATGGAAATGAAGCATATAAGCATCGTTATCGATCAGGATTTATCAGATAGTGCGTGTAAGGGTGGATGTAGTGAGTGTCAGGCTTCGTGCCAAAGTGCATGTAAGACGTCTTGTACTGTTGGGAATCAAAATTGCGAGAATAGTTCACGTGATTCATAAATTTAAGTTCAAAGGTAAGAACATTGTTTTGGATGTCAATAGTGGGTGCATACACTTGGTTGATGATGTGGTCTTCGATATTTTGGAAGTGTATGTTCCGTTTTCTTCTGTGGAGCAAAATTTGAAACTATGTGCCCATCTCGTTTCTAAATATGGTGAAGATGAGGTTCGCGGTGCGGTATCCGAGATTAATTTTCTTGTTGATTCATCTAAACTTTTTTCGACTTTTAAATTTGAACCTATAAAAGAAATAAATAGTCCGATAAAATCTATGTGCTTGAATGTTTCTCACGATTGCCAACTTAGATGTAAGTATTGTTTTGCTTCACATGGAAATTTTGGTGGTAAAAGGATGCTTATGAGTTCTGTTACCGCAAAGAATGCAATTGATTTCCTTGTTCGTAATAGTTCAAATCGCAAAAATTTAGAGGTGGATTTTTTTGGCGGTGAGCCTCTTATGAATTTTAGTGTGGTTCGTGAAACTGTGAGATATGCGCGTTCTTTAGAAAAACTTTTTAACAAGAATTTTAGATTTACAATAACGACAAATGGCATCGCACTTGATGATGACAAAATAAATTTTATAAATGCGGAAATGCACAATGTTGTACTTTCAATCGACGGAAGAAAAAAAATTAATGATTTCATGCGTGTTTTTGAGTCAGGCATGGGCTCTTACGATGTTATAATTAAGAAATTTCAAAGACTAGTAAATAGACGTGGAGAAAAAGAGTATTTCGTAAGAGGAACGTTCACGAAGAATAATTTGGATTTCAGTAAAGATGTTCTTCATCTTTTCAAAATGGGCTTCAATAGGATTTCTATGGAACCAGCAGTTTTGGATAAGAGCGTTGAGTACTCTCTTGAAAACTGCGATAAAAATAGAATCTTAGAAGAATACGAAAGGTTGCTAGAACTTGTTATGAAACTCAGGATCGTAGATGAGGATTTTGTCTTTTTCCATTTTATGCATGATTTTAAAAAGGGCCCATGTGCAATAAAGCGTCTTAAAGGATGCGGATGTGGAAATGAGTATGTTTCTATTTCTCCAGAAGGGAATATTTATCCATGCCATCAATTTGTAGGCATTTCTGATTTTGAAATGGGAAATGTTAATACAAATGACTTCAATTATAGTATGAAAAAGAAATTTTCGATTCCTAATTTATGCTCGAGTTCAGAGTGCAAAAATTGTTGGAGTAAATTTTTTTGCGGGGGCGGATGTTCTGCAAATAATTGGAGCTTCAATAAAAGTTTAGATGTTCCACATAAACTTTCGTGTGATTTGATGAAAAAGAGAATGGAAATGTCCATTTATATGGCTACATGTAAGTGATCTGCATTTTTACAAATTTAACGATCGTTTTAGTAGTCTTTTTTTGCGTTGAGATATGTTCTGTTAGTAGTTGGAACTTCAATAAAAGCTTAGATATTTTGCATAAGCTTTTGTACAACTCGGTAAAAGATTAGAAATGTCTGATTGTATGATTGTCTTAAAGCAGTCAATTCGTAATTTTATTTTCACATTTCAATTATTGACAGAAACGATTTTTGTAGATATAATTAGAGCGTGATATTGTGTATTTTTGAGGTGGTATTTATGGGTTTTATGAAAAAGTATTTGAAGTATCTATTGATCTTAGGTCTGTGTGGAACAGGTAAAACGCTTGCATCTAATGATAAATTGCCAGGTAATGTCTCTAGCAATGTTGGAATTGAGCAATCTAATGCAAATTATGAGAGAGGAAACAAGAATGAAAAATTAGCTGGTGGTGCGCTTGTTTCTCAAAACGTTGGCGTTGAACAATCAGGAGAGGGCGCTGAATTGAAGGGCAAGAGTGAAAAATTGACCAGTAATACGTCTGCCGCCAAAAATGCTGGAATTAAACAGACCGGTGCGAGTGTTAATTTGAAAGATAAGGTAGGAAAATTAGTTGATGATGCGCCTGTTGTTCACATTCAACCTGTGGTGAACAATACAGGAAAAGGAGAATCGGGTGACAAAAACGTTTTAAAAGAGTTTTTTGATAAATGTGGCCAGTATTCACCGGAAGAGGTTAAGAAGATTAAGTTGGAAATCAAAAGTAAAAGTGGCGGGGAAGATGGAAAAGCTAGCTATTTGGTTGAGGTCTCTGGTTTTGATGAATTTAAAAAAATGAGCAATGGTTCTCCGCTTGCATTTAGAGTTGATCGTAATTTGAAATTGGGAGATTGTAAGGATAATAAGATCGGATTTGATTATGATTTCAATTTAACGTTTGATGGTAGAACAAAAGAAGATTTTGAAGTATTTTGCAAAGTAATTAAAAGTAATAAAATTTTTGATTTTCTATTTGGTGATATAGTTGGCTCGGCTTCTGGGGATAATTCTTTAGATTCTAAGCTACTCAAGAAGTTTGGCAATATGTTAATGTCTAATGGGGATAAGCACTTGGAAGTTAATTTTTCAAACGTGAATTGGCCTAAGATAGATTTGAACATAAATGACAAAATCACAATTGGAAGTATTGATGGTGTACCTTCTGTGGAGGCTCAGGGTGAGGTAAAATCGGCGGATAAGCATGCCAGTAGTGATTTAAAATTTGATAAAGACAAGAAAGAGGAAAAGCTTATTTCCGACTCTGATAAAAGTTTAGATGATGAGAAAAAAGATAAAT
>CAMUZI010000041.1 GCA_947165155.1 uncultured Clostridia bacterium
CAAATGAAAAATGAGTAGATATGATTAGTTGAAAACCAAGTGAATGTAGAGTGTTGTTTGCAAAAAGTTATTAAAATTATGGCTATAAATATCAATTAAGCTGCACTAAGTTGCAGCTTTTTATTATTGATTTATACAGATAAAAATATATAATTACATTCAACAAAATAAATATATAAAAGAAAGGAATGAATTATGCTTAGTAAGATTAAAGAAACGCTGGAGTGTTGCTATATAATCATTCTAGCTATCATTTGTGCTGTTATAGTGGGGTTTATGGATGATGAGTTTTAGTCATCCATTTGAAAACGATTACAAAGGGTGTTTAGAATTAAGACACCTTTTTTATTTTAATTGATATTTACCTAAAATTATGTATTATACATGCAACATACAAAACTTATAAACATATGGAAGTAATCGTTAAATTTAAAATTCATTCAGAGAACATAGATCGAAATGGTCGTAAACTTGTTCTCAAGGTTAGGTTGGAAAACAGTATCGTTGAACCTGAAATCCGGATTCATGAGGAGAAAATGGTAGGCATTGCTAGGGTAGAATACTATGAACTAGTAGCAGACCAATCAACAAAACACATTGATAGGTATTTCAATGTTAAGAGAAATATCTTCAGTATGTATGAACTCATAGTTCAGACAAACAATGAGAAAGATTCTCTCATTATGAATATTCCCGAGATTATCAGTAAGTAACCAAGTAACAAAGAGGTGTCTGGTTTTAGACACCTTTCTTAATTCTATTGACATTTTTGATAAAAAAAATTATATTATATATATGTGAATACAAAAATATCGTTAAACAAAAAACTCAAAAATTATGAAAACAAAAATTTATCTGATTGGTTGGGGTGTGTTAGCTATCATCACAACCATTGCATTCTTAGTCACTATGCATCATTTACGTGATGTTAAATCAAGTATCTATGCAGAACTTGACAGTATCAATACTCAACTTTCCCAAGAGAAGGTACAGAAACTCTCTCAAGACTCTCTCGTGAAGGCAGCATTGCCCTTATTCTTTGCTGATCCTTCCTTCTCTGCAGGTGTTGCCAAGATGCCAACTTCATTCCCTGCATTTACAAGTCCAACCTCTGATTCAGGAATTTCTATGAGTATCAGAGACTTCTCCGATTACTTCAAGAAGGTATTCAAGGAAACTCCAGCGGATCAGATTATCATAACTGCGGTCCAAACGGATGATCCTAAAATTCTTCGTTGGCATATCAAGATCCACGAGAGAGAAGAGTAAAACTAAGTAAAAACAGTTAATTGGCGTTGGTTATTACCGGCGCCTTTTTTATTTCTATTGACATTATGATAAAATTATTTATAATTTATACATAAATATAAACAATAAAAAAAGAAAGGATAAAATTATGAAAAAGCTTTTGTTAAGATTTGCAATTACTCATCCTGGTGATAATGCGGATGAGGTTTTAACATCTAAAGTGACGCTAAAAGTTGTTTTAGATGAGGAAAAAATGTTGAGGAATAAGTTCATAGAAATGCGTCATTTCGGTGATGAAGAGAGTATTTGTACTGCTATAACTCTTTATGTGGAATCGTATGAAATTAAGGAGAAAAAATTTACAGACATTACGAAAAATTACTTTCAGCTAGATTCTCACAAAAGTATTAGCGGAATTTATTTTGTACATCTCTATGCTTTTGGCAAAAATACTGAACTACAAATGGAGTTCCCTGAAATCCTCAGCTAGGATGAACTTTCAAAAGGCAAAGGTGCTTAGAATTTCTAGCACCTTTTTTATTTATATTGACTTTTTAGGGTAAAATAAATATACAGATACCCGCGTAAGCAATAAGTTAAACAAAAAAACAACAAATTAATTATGAAAAAACAGAAAAACAAGGAAAATCAGAACCCATAAAAGTTGATGGGATTCTAGATGAAAAGTATGCTCCTGTAGAAGAGTGGAGTGCTGCAGAAGAAAAGTACAGAGATCTGCCACTAAATGATGGTGAGTACACAAAAATTATAGTCAAAAGTACGGGTATAGGAATCTGTATTGTGGCTAAATTTGATAATTCACTCCGTTCTCATCCTTACTTGGATGGTGTTAAATTCAGAACAAAACTTAAAAATGTTACTCCACTTGAGATTGATGAACGCAAGAAGGAACAAGAGAAATTTCTGTAACAATCTAAGCCTGATGGTAGTTTCTACTATCAGATTTTTCCTACATTTAAAAACTTAACAAAAATTTGCAAAATTTTAGATGTTGAATTATAATATATTAGTTTATTAGATTAAATTGTCTATTATGGTTTCACAAAAAACTATTGAAGAAAACTGAATAATTAAAGATCATGGTAATTTACAGCCAAAAGATATCTCACGAGATGATTATTTTATGGATATTGCTAGAGTTGTATGAGAAAAATGTACATGCGATCGTGGAAAGTGTGGTTGTGTAATCGTAAAAGATAATTCGGTAATTTCTTCATGATTTGCGAATGCTCCAGAATGATCAGAAACTTGTGAAATGTCAGGACATCAAATGTTCTCAATGATTAATGATAAGTGAGAAAAAGAAGAACATTGTATGAGAAATAACTGTGCAGAACAAAATGCTATTGCTAGTGCAGCAAGAAGATGAATAGCATTAGAATGAGCAACACTTTATGTGACTATGACACCATGTACTATTAGACATTGTGCTCATATGATAGTGGCTTGTGGAATTAAGAGAGTAGTTTGTGATAAAAGATATCAACATGGTCAAGAAGCTGAAGAAATTTTCCGTTCAGCATGAGTAGCATGTGTATTCCTTAATGATGAAACTGAAAAATATTAGAAGTCTGAATTTTATTGACTTTTTTGTATTAAAATATATACTATTAAATAGTAAGTTATTAAAAATAAAAATTAACAAATAATAAAAGAAAGGGTAAAACAATGAAAAAAATTTTATTCAGATTTTGGTTTAAGGATCTTACAGGTATTCGAGAGATATCCATTAAAGTTAAACCAGAAATGGAATTTTACAAAAAAGGGAATCCTTATCTCTGGTTAAGTGATGGAGGTATCAAGGTTATGGCTGATTCGTATGAAGTTATTACGAGTGAGCCTAACTGGAAATGGAGTGAGTTTATCGATATAGAGCATTATGGTAGCGATGTTCTAGTTATTAAGCCTGTCATAAAGGATAATCTAAACATGGATCTCCCTCAGCTGATTACCGAATAAGTTCATTCTTCTAAAGAATAATAGCGGTCGTATAAGATCGCTATTTTTAATTATTGATATTCTCATATAAAAAATTATATATAAGTTACATTCGGTTTTTCTCCGTCTGTAAACAACATTTGTGAATCCTTGGATTAAATAGGCTTCTCGAGTAGAAGTGAATAGCGTGATAAGCTGCGATAAGTCGTAGGTAATGGCAAATACATGTTAATCTACGAATCCTATTAAGATTATCGGTTAGTAGTGGCGAGCGAAAACCGAAATTTATATCTCTATCTTTTCTGAGGATGGGCGCGTTGTGTATCAACGTGCCTTTTTTCATTGACTTTTTATTATTAAATGTGTATATTATATATGTGATTTGAAACAAAATGTTAAACTAAAAATTAAGTGCTTATGAGTACAATTGTATTAAAACAGTCATTCTGGAAAGACTTTGAAAGAACTTTTGCTTGGAAATATATTTTCTGGGCTGTAGATTGTATTATGTTTGTAGTGACTATCCCCGCTTTCTTCTTTTTTGTCCTTATTACACCGCATACAGCAGAAACAAAAGGGGAACTTTATAGTCCATCCGCCATTTCCCTTGCAGTAATTTTGGCATTCTCTGCCATGTTTCTGTCAAGTCCCTCTTTAGGTCTTTCGAGTCTCTCTATCTTGTTGATTGATATTCTGTTTGGTCTGTTTTTAGTTGGTTGCGTATATTATCAATGTTGGGTAGAAGACTATAAAGAAAAAATGGGATATCCAAAAAGATTTAACTGATTTTTCAAGATTGGTGAGCATTGTCTCACCTTTTTTATTCTTGCTTGAAGAAAGTCAGAATTTTATTAAATTTAATTCATTGAACTAATAAAAAATCTGGCTGATGAATTACGAACAATTTAAGCATAAAGATAAATCAATATTTCTCGTGGATATGACTAGAGAGCTAGACTATCATTTTT